>JBPCOG010000102.1:0-2405 GCA_051000455.1 Lapillicoccus sp.
CCTGGACCCCGCCGAACGAGCGGTTGTCGAGCAGGCCGCCGTACTCGCGGGCGAACGGCACACCCTGCGCGACGCACTGGTCGATGATGTTGGCACTGACCTGCGCGAGCCGGTAGACGTTCGACTCCCGGGAGCGGAAGTCGCCACCCTTGACCGTGTCGTAGAACAACCGGTAGACCGAGTCACCGTCCTCCTTGTAGTTCTTCGCCGCGTTGATGCCGCCCTGCGCCGCGATCGAGTGGGCCCGCCGCGGCGAGTCCTGGTAGCAGAAGGAGGTGACCCGGTAGCCCGCCTCGCCGAGCGTCGACGCTGCGGACGCGCCGGCGAGGCCGGTGCCGATGATGACGACCCTCAGCTTGCGCCGGTTGGCCGGGTTGACGAGCTTGGCCTCGAACCGGCGCTCGGCCCAGCGCTGCTCGATCGGGCCGTCGACGGCCTTGGTGTCCCTGATCGGGTCGCCCGGGCGGTAGAGGTCCTTCTCGAGGGCGACGTCAGGCGCCGGCTCGGTGCCGTCGTCCGGCGCGTTGGTGCTGGCGTTCGCGCCGAGCAGCTCCTCGGTCTGGGCCGGCGCGCCGGGCGCGCCGGTGCCGCTGGTGTGCCTCGAGGCGGCGTTGTCCGTCATCGCGGGGACCCTACCTGACCAGACGGAACAGGATGGCCAGCGGCGGGAGGAGGAACCCGACCACGACGACAACCGCGACGGTCACGCCCGCGATGTTCGCGCGCCGCCTCGCCCGGGCTGTCGACGTCCAGCCGAGGGTCTGGCTCGCACTCCAGATCCCGTGCCGCAGGTGCATCCCCAGCGCGGTCATCGCCAGGACGTAGATGAGCACGACCCACCAGACCTGGAAGCCGGCGACGACCCGCTGGTAGGAGCTCGCGTACTCGCCGTTCACCCGGATGGTGTCGGTCGTGAACTGCAGCAGGTGGAAGACGACAAACAGCAGGAGGGCGACGCCACCCCAGCGCATGGTGCGCGAGGACAGGGTCGCGGCGACCGACCTCCTGACCGCGTACCTCGTCGTGCGCGCACCGCGCGCCCGGCTCCAGAGGAAGAACGCGGCATACACGTGGGCGAGCAGGCTGCCCACGAGCAGCAGCCGCAGCAGCCAGAGGAAGCCGGAGTACGGCAGGATCGGCTCACCGAGGGTGCGCAGGTGGGCGGAGTACTCGTCGAAGGCGGCCTGGCCGCCGAAGGCCTTGAGGTTGCCGTACATGTGGGCCAGGACGTAGAGGACGAAGAGCACGCCGGTGACGGCCATGACGATCTTCATGGCGACCGTGGTGCGCCGCGCCGTGGCAGGCCCCGCGGGCAGAGTCGATGTGGCCACGGACGAACGCTATCGCGTGGCTGTGCCGGGCGGTCCGCCCCCGCCGCGTCCGCTCGTGTGACATTCCCCTCCCACCGGTATGCCGGGTGCGAGCCTCCCGCACCCGGCGGCGCCTCACCGCGTGCCAGCGCGGTCGGCCGCGCGTGACGGCCGTCCGCGACGGGGTGGCGGGGCAGGCATGGTCTAGCGTCGGGTCCATGGGTGGGCCGGAGGAGATCGACGGCCTCTGGGCGGTGGTCCCGGCCGGGGGGGCGGGAACACGGCTCTGGCCGCTCTCGCGCGCCGCCTCGCCGAAGTTCCTCCACGACCTGACCGGCACCGGGCGGTCCCTGCTGCAGTCGACGTGGGACCGGCTCGAGGGGGTGACCCGCGGCCGGGTCGTCATCGTTACGGGGTCGGCGCACGTGGCGGCGGTCCGCGAGCAGCTTCCCTCCCTCGACGCCGCGGACGTCCTCGTGGAGCCGGGCCCGCGCGACTCGATGCCCGCCATCGGCCTCGCTGCGGCCGTCATCGCGGGGCGTGAACCGGACGCCGTCATCGGGTCCTTCGCGGCCGACCACGTCATCGGCGATGTCGGGGCCTTCCATGACTGCGTCCGTGAGGCGGTCGCCGTCGCCCGCACGGGTTACCTCGTCACGCTCGGGGTCACGCCCACCGGGCCGGCGACTGCCTTTGGCTACATCCGGCAGGGACCTGCGCTGGGGACGGCCGGTGCGCCCAGCGCGCGGGGGGTGCTGGAGTTCGTCGAGAAGCCGGACGCCTCGACCGCGCAGCGTTACCTCGACAGCGGCGAGTTCCTCTGGAACGCAGGCATGTTCGTCGTCCGCGCCAGCGTGCTGATGGACCTGCTGGAGCAGTACCAGCCCGAGCTCGCACGAGGGCTGCGGGAGGTGGCGGCTCGTCCGGAGCGGCTGGCCCAGGTCTGGCCGACCCTGACGAGGATCGCGATCGACAACGCGGTGGCGGAGCCGGCGGCGGCCGACGGGCGCGTCGCGGTCGTGCCCGCGTCGTTCGGGTGGGACGACGTCGGGGACTTCGCCTCGCTGGCCGGCCTGCTGGCCGACTCGGCGGGGC
>JBPCOG010000288.1:0-3981 GCA_051000455.1 Lapillicoccus sp.
TGTGCACCCTGCCCCTGCTGGCTGGCGAGAACGTGGGGTCCCGGTTCGTCGTGCCGACGGTGGCCGGCTCGATCGACATCGTCGTGCACGTCGCGCTGGAGCGCGACGGGGTGCGGCGGGTGCGCGAGGTCGTCGCCGTCCCCGGACGGGCGGAGGGTGACGTCGTCGAGGTCGCCGACGTGTTCTCCAGCCGCGGTGGCCGGCTGCGGCGCATGGACGGCTACCCACCGCACGTCGACCGGTTCGAGCGGGCCGGCTACGACCTCGTCGCGCTGCTGGCAGCGGAGGGCTGACATGAGGCCCCTGATGATCGGGCTGCTCCTCGGAGCCGGCGTGTTCTGCATCTGGTGGTCGATGTGGCCGACGAGTACGCCAGTGCCCGCTCCGGGGGTCCGTAGCCGACCGGGGGTGCGGGCCCGGCTGGCTGACGAGCTCGCGCAGGCAGGCTACGAGAGCGTCACCCCCGGCAACGTCCTCACCGCAGGGGTGCTCGCCTTCGCCCTCGTCTTCGCCCTCGTGGTGGCCACCACCAAGGTGGTCCCGGTGGCGGCGTGTTTCGCGGTGATGGCTGGCTGGGCACCGTGGGGGCTGGTTCACGCGCGTGCCCGCAGGCGGCGCGCCCAGCTGCGTGACCTGTGGCCCGACGCCGTCGACAACATCGCATCCGGGGTTCGGGCCGGCCTCGCCCTGCCCGAGGCGCTCAGCCAGCTCGCGCTCCGCGGTCCCGAGCAGCTGCGCCCCGCGTTCGCGGCGTTTGCCGCCGACTACCGGGCCTCGGGCCGCTTCCAGGACTGCCTGGACCGGCTCAAGGACCGGCTCAGCGACCCGGTGGGCGACCGGCTCATCGAGTCCCTGCGGATCGCCCGTGAGGTCGGTGGCTCGGACCTCGGCCGCCTGCTGCGTACCCTGTCCAGGTTCCTCCGCGAGGACGCTCGCACCCGCGCCGAACTCGAGACCCGGCAGGGGTGGACGGTGAACGCGGCCCGGCTGGCGACGGCCGCCCCGTGGGTCGTGCTGGCGATGATGTCGCTCCAGCGGGACTCGCTGCGCGCCTACAGCACGGCAACCGGCATCGCGGTGCTCGTGTTCGGTGCTGCGGTCACCGGGGTCGCCTACCGGGTGATGGTGCGGATCGGCCGCCTCCCCGAGGACGAGCGGGTGCTGCGATGAACCTCGTCATTCGTGTCCTCCATGCCGGCTGGTCCTGGCCGGGTGCCCTCGTCGGCCTGACGGCCGCCCTCGGGGTGACCCTGGTGCTTCGGCGAGTGCCCGCCAGCCGGCGCCCGGGTCTCGTGGACCGGCTCGAGCCGTACCTGCGCGACACCCCGCGGCCATCCCGCCTGCTGAACGAGAGCCCGCGCCGGGGCAGTTCGAGCGTGGCCGTCGTCCGGGTCCTCCGGCCCGTGGTCACCGACCTCGCCGCCCGAGTGGAGCGCGTCCTCGGCGGTGCCGCCTCGGTCCACCGTCGGCAGCAGCGCGCCGGGCAGCCGGCCGATGTCGAGCGCTTCCGGGCCGAGCAGGTGCTCTGGGGCGCTGGTGGAGGACTGCTCGGGCTCGCGCTCGGCGCTCTCGCCGTCCTCGTCAGGAGCGCGTCGGTGCTGCCCGTCGTCCTGGTGGTCCTCTGTTGCGCGGGAGGCGGGGTCATCGGACGCGACCAGTGGCTGACCCTGGCGGCCAACCGCCGCGAGCGGCGGATGCTCGCCGAGTTCCCGACGGTCGCCGAGCTCCTCGCGCTCGCCGTCAGCGCCGGCGAGGGCGCGATCGGTGCCCTGGAGCGGGTGTGCCGCCTCTCGCACGGCGAGCTGTCCAGTGAGCTCGGCGCCTGCCTCGCCGACGCCAGGGCCGGTGCGAACCTGCCGACCGCGTTGCAGGGTCTCGCCGACCGGACCGGGCTGACCAGCCTGGCCCGGTTCGTCGACGGCATCGTCGTGGCGGTCGAACGCGGTACTCCCCTCGCCGAGGTGCTCCGGGCCCAGGCGCAGGACGTGCGGGAGTCCGGTCGGCGGGTCGTGATGGAGCAGGGCGGCAAGAAGGAGATCGCCATGATTGTCACAAGTGTCAGCCTCTACCTGTCTAAGATTGGACAATCGAAGCGTTGCATCGAGATCCGGGCGGTGGGGGGTGTAGCGTCCAAATCATCACTCAGCGCGAAGGGTAGGGCGCCATGTCGACGTCATTTGACATCGAGGCAGGTTCAGAATCGTAGGTCAGGGACTACGAAGCTATCCGCGACGTTGTGCAGCTCTGCCTCGATGGCGAGGCGAAGGGCGATGTGGGCAAGTTGCAGGAAGCGTTTCATCAAGACGCCCGGATGTTCGGCAGTCTCGCCGGTACCCGTTACGACGTGCCGATACAGGGCCTCTTCGACATGGCAGCCGAGGGTCCCGCCGACACTGGCAACTACCAGAGTCGGATCCTCTCGATCACCCATGTCGGAGACGTCGCGACCGCGACGGTCGTCGAGGAGGGCTACTGGGGAAGCGTGTCCTTCCTCGACTTCTTCTCCCTTTGTCGAATCGACGGCACATGGAAGATCGTCAACAAGACGTTCGCACACGTCGGGGGCGAACCGCCTGCCTGACCCACTAGAATCCTCCGAGCCCATCCGGGCCGGCAGGCGGCCGCATTGGGACGAGTGCACGTAGCCCCACTGAGGCAGTTGTTCGGACATCCGCAGCCCCTGCTCGGCATCCATCGCGCGTGGGTCGCACCGGCGACTTGCCGCCGAGGCCGACGCCCAACGCCCCTGGCAGGACCGCGGCCGCGTCAGCGAGGTGTCCACGATCCGCGCCGGGGCCACAACGGCGGCAGAGCACCTCGTAGACCTCGACCTCGACGGGGCGCGGAACCTCATAGCCGCGCTGACCGAGTTGGTCGAGGCCGTCGAGGACTAGGGCACGCAATGACCACCACGGCATCCATCCGCGCCGCAGCCGATCTCGTCGGCCTCTCTGAGGGACACCATCCGGGCGGCCGTCTGCAAGGGGCACCTGCCCGCGAACCGGTCCGGCTGCGCCATTCGGGTCAAGGTGACGGACCTCCAGGACTGGTTCGGCCGGCTCAAACGGCGGTGGCCGCAACCCGACGAGCACCCGAGCTGGTGTGACCTCGCAAGTTGTGCACCGAGGTCCCCTAGGGCGACCCGCCCGTAGGGCGAGGTGGGAGGTCAGCCTGCGTAGTTACTCTTGACAAAACTTCGAAATCAGGAGTTGACTTTCTTCACGGCGGGCCGGGCGGACCGGTTTCTGGGGCGTCGCCATGTGCGATGGGATCGGAGATGGCCGTGAGCAGAGGGCTATGGCAGGGAGCGGTGGTCGTTATCGCCGCGGGAGGCTTGTTTGCATTTGGTGCAGCACCGGCGTCCGCAGCTGATCACCGGGAGGTGCAGCAAACCGTCACGGTGGTCGGTAACGGCAGTTCGGTTCAGCTCAGCAGCCACACGATCCAAGCGGGCTCGATCCGTTTCAACGTGTCCACCACAAACCCCCCCGGCCCCCCCCAGGGGGGGGCAGCAACGTCGTTCTGTTTCAGCCTAAGAGTGGCAAAACGCTGAACAACGTTTTCGCCGATCTGCGGGAGGCGTTCGGCGAAACTACGGGGGCCAAGGGCACGCGCGACCTGGTCCGGGATGCCATCTTCTTTGGGCTTGCCGCCGTTAGCAAGGGTTTCCCGGAGGTCGTCACGACGCGCCTGCAACCAGGTACCTACTACCTGGTGGACTTCGCGAACCCCCCGAAGGGTGGTCCACCCACCGTTGCCACGCTGACCGTCGGCTCCGACCGGACGTCCTTCGAGCAGGACAGCGACCTGCGCAGCCAGGTCAGCGTGCAGGCCAATAGTGCTGACCGCTTCATCGCGCCGAGCTCCTGGCCCAGTCGGGGAACGTACACGTTCACCAACACGTCGGACACCCTCCACTTCATGGCGATGATGCCGGTCAAGCCGGGGACGACCGACGCTCAGGTTCAGGCTGCCTTCTCG
>JBPCOG010000114.1:0-2762 GCA_051000455.1 Lapillicoccus sp.
GGTACCCGATCATCCCTCGCACCGGCGTCTCGGCGAGGACCCGCTCGGTCAGCACCGGCCACGGCGAGCCGTCGCGCAGGTCCGGGTCGTACGAGTACGCCTCGCTGAGGATCGCGTCGACGCAGGGCCCCTCACCGACCTCGCGCTCGAGCCTGTCGACGTGGGCGGCGACCGGGTCGGATGCCGCCGCGGTGCTGAGGACCCCGTGCGAGCGCATCATGATGCAGGCGTGGTCACAGCCGTCGATGAGCTCGACGGCCGAGTCGACAACCGACTGGTAGACCTCCTCGGGGCTGTCGGTCGCGTAGATGCGTTCGGCCAGCCGGCCGAACAGCTGGTTCGGACCTTCAATCGACATCGGTGCTCCTAGCGGGATGCCGGGTCCGGGGGGGTCGGCTACTCATTGTCGCAGAACCCCCGGTCGGTGCGCGCCGCTGCCGCGTTTTTTGAACCGGCAGGCGGCCTTGCAGTGCCCGCGCTGGACCAGCACGGTCCGCGGGGCATATCGTCGGGCGGGATGAGCCTGAACAAGGGTAGCGGTCCGTTCGGTGCCACGCCGGCCGGCTCCTTCAACTTCGACCCGCGGGCGCCGGAGCACGTCCTCTACGTCGAGGGCTGCCCGCGACGGGTGCGTGTCCTCCTCGGTGGGCAGGTGGTGGCCGACAGCACGGACGTGCTGCTGCTGCACCCCCCCGAGCGGACCCCGACGTACCTCTTCCCGCGAGGGCACGTGCGCACCGAGATGTTCCTGCCCAGCGACCGCCAGCGGTCCGACCCGGCCATGGGTGTGGCGACGTACTGGACGGTCCGGGCGGGCGAGCGGCTGGCGGAGGACGCCGCATACTCCTTCGAGCACCCGCCTGCTGCCGCCGCCGATATCGCCGGGCTGGTCGCCTTCGACTGGGACTCCATGGACGGGGTGTTCGAGGAGGACGAGGAGGTCTTCGTCCACCCCCGCGACCCCTACACCCGCATCGACGTGCTGAGGAGCTCCCGGCACGTGCAGGTGCGCCTGGGGGCCACCGTCCTCGCCGGCTCGACGATGCCGCGGATGCTCCTCGAGAGCGGCCTCCCGGTGCGGTACTACCTGCCCCGCGAGGACGTCCGGGCGGAGCTGCTGCCCAGCTATACGACGACCCGATGTCCCTACAAGGGCATCGCCCACTACTGGTCCGTCCGCGACGGTGACCGTTTCGAGCGGGACATCGCCTGGTCCTACCCCGAGCCGTTCCACGACGCGGAGGCCGTCCGTGGGCTGCTGTGCTTCGTCGACGAGCGGGTCGACCTCGAGGTGAGCGACGCCGAGCCGCCGGACTGACCCGTCGACCGCGGGCGCTACGTCCGGTCCACCTCCCCGATGCGCCAGGCCGCGTTGATCAGCCCGACGTGCGAGAAGGCCTGCGGGAAGTTGCCCAACAGCTCGCCACTTCCGGGGTCCGCCTCCTCCGAGAGCAGGCCGAGGTCGTTCGCGTGGCCGGTGGCGCCGCTGAACAGCTCCCGGGCGCGCTCCACCTCGCCGCCCAGTGCCAGGCACTCGGCGAGCCAGTACGTGCAGATGAGGAACCCGCTCGGGTCGCTCGGCCACCGCCGGACGAGGCCACCCGAGCGCAAGCCGTGGTCGATGGCCGTGATGGTGCGCCACATCCGCTCGTCCGTGGCCGGCAGGAAGCCGACCAGGGGCATCAGCAGCACCGAGGCGTCCAGGTCGTCGGAGCCGAAGGCACCGGCGTAGGCGCCGCTCTCCTCGCTCCACGCCTCGGCGAGGATGGCAGCCCGGACCTCGTCGCGAGCGCTCGCCCAGCGCCCCGGGTCTGCGCCGGAACCGAGACGGTCCGCCAGCGTGACGCCCCGGTCGAGGGCGACCCAGCACATGACCTTCGAGGAGGTGTAGTGGCGCTGGGTGTCCCGCGCCTCCCACATCCCAGCATCCGGCCGCGACCAGCCCGCGGCCGCCCGGTCGACGAGGGCGACCAGCATGTCCTGGACGGGGCCGTCCAGCTCGCCGAGGACGTCACCGAGGACGTGCACCGCGTCCAGCACCTCCCCGAGGACGTCGAGCTGCTTCTGGCGCCAGGCGTCGTTGCCCACCCGCACCGGTCGGCTGCCGCGGTAGCCCGACAGGTGCTCCAGCTCGTGCTCGCTGAGGTCTCGCTCCCCCTCGACGCCGTACATGATCTGCACGAGCTCGTCGCCGTAGCGACCCGCGGCGGTGGCGAACCACTCGAAGAACCGGCCCGGCTCGTCCGGGCACGCCGCGATCCACAGGGACCGGATCGTCAGGCTCAGGTCACGCAGCCACGCGTACCGGTATTCGAAGTTGAGCTCGCCCCCCATGGTCTCTGGCAGCGAGGTGGTCGCCGCTGCGACGACGGCACCGGACGGTGCGTAGGTCAGTCCCTGCAGCACGATGGAGCTGCGCCGGACCTCGTCGGGGAAGGCGCCGTCGTAGGAGCTGTGCTGCCCTGCCCATGACCGCCACGCCTCGGTGGTGTCCTCGACGGACGGCAGCCTCCCGCCCTCGACGGGGGCAGCAGCCGGTGGCGAGCCGAAGGAGGGGAGGTAGGCCAGGCGCAGCTGCAGTGCCGCACCGGCGCTCACCCGGAAGGTGGCGCGCGCCGTGCCGCCACGGCATACCCACGTCAGTGGACCCGTGCAGGTGAGCCGGACCGGGCCGCCCTGCGCCTCGACCCCCTGCAGGCCGGACCGCAAGAGGGGCGCGGTGCGCCTCTGGGCCATCCATGGCGCCAACTCGCTAGCCACCT
>JBPCOG010000110.1:0-1284 GCA_051000455.1 Lapillicoccus sp.
CCGGTCAGCACTGTCCCTTGTGGTCCGAGCACCACTTCTGGAACTGGGCGACGTTGGCCCGGTGCTGGTCCTCGGTGACGGCGAACTTCGTCTCCCCCGTCGAGGGGTCCACGGTGACGAAGTACAGCCAGGGGCCGTCCTCGGGCGCGGCGGCGGCGGCCATCGCGGACGCGCCGGGGTTGCTGATCGGTCCGGCCGGCAGGCCGTCCACCTGGTAGGTGTTGTAGGGGCTCGGAGTGGCCCGCTCGGCGTCGGTCGTCGTGATAGCCCGGCGCTTGACGGCGTAGCTGACGGTCGAGTCCATCTGGAGCCGCATCGGCGTGGGCTTGCGGGCGAGCCGGTTCTCGATGACCCGGGCGACCCTCGGACGGTCCTCCGCCCGCCGGCCCTCCGCCTCGACGATGCTGGCCACGATGATGACCCGCTCCATGCTCGCCGGGTCGATCCGCAGGCGGGTCAGCTCGGACACCGAGCGCTGGACCATGAGGCGCAGCTGGTCCGCAGCCGTCGACTTCGCGGGGAACTCGTAGGTGTCCGGGAAGAGGTACCCCTCGATGTTGCCGCTGGCCGAGGGCGGCAGGCCGAGCGCCGCCCCGTCCCGGGCCGCCGCCGCATAGGCCGCCGCCGGGATCCCGGTGGCCGAGGACAGCTCGGCGAGGACCTCGCTCGCCCACAGGCCCTCGCGGACGGTGACGCGGGGCACGGTGCGGTTCCTGCTGTCCACCAGCAGCGCGAGGGCGTCGCCGGCCCGCATCTGCCTGCGCATCTCGTAGGACCCCGGCTGGATCCCGGCCGCCGCCGGGTTGTCGGCCGCCGCGTCGCTGAACGCCTTGGCGCTCTTGACCACGTCGGCCGTCTCCAGGGTCGCGCCGATGCTGCGACCGGTGTCCCCCGGCTCCACCGTGACCGTCACCGAGCCGGACCCGGGGCCCGGGTAGTCGTTCGGTGCGCGCAGCTGGCTCACCAGCGGCCTGAGGAAGTCGACGGCGAGGTAGCCCGCGCCGGTGACCAGGGCCAGGGTCACCAGCAGGACGAGCAGCCGCCGCGCGGTGCGAGCACCCTTGCGCCTGCTGAGCGCGCGGGCGCGCGGTGCGGGGTGCCGGTCCAAGTCGGCGACCCCGAGGAGCACGTCGACCTGGGTGGGGGGCTCGTCGGCCCGGTCGCCGGCCGTCTCGTCACCCGGGTACCCCTCGAGGAGGTCCTCGTCGAGAAGGTCCTCGTCGAGGGCGTCCTCGTCGAGGGCGTCCTCGTGGAGGGCGTCCTCGTCAAAGCCATCCTCGTCAC
>JBPCOG010000135.1:0-5129 GCA_051000455.1 Lapillicoccus sp.
AGGACGCCCACCAGCCGCTCGAGCTCGGCCGCGGACGTCACGGTGTGGACGAGCGCCGGTGCCCGCAGCGCGCCCCCGCCGCCCCCGCCGGCGCCGGCGCCATGGACCGCCCCCCGGTAGGGCTCGAGGACGAGCACGTCCCCGGGGAACCCGGCCAGCGCGACGGGCGCCTCGGCGTACGTCCCGACGGCGACCATGGTGACACCTGCGCCGGCGAGGCGGGCGCACTCGGCGAGCAGGCGGGCCAGGCCGAAGCCGTAGCCGTTTCCCTTGACGACCGGCACGATGCCCGGATGGCCCGCGACGACCCGGTCGAGGTGGGCCCGCCAGCGGGGCCCGTCGACGTACAGGGTCAGGGCCACCCGGTCAGCGCCTGCCCATGTAGAAGCGGAACGCGGCGTGCAGCACCCGGCGCAGCGGCAGGTCCCACTCGCCGACGTACTCCACCGCCTCGCCGCCGGTGCCGACCTTGAACCGGACCAGGCCGAGGTGCGGGTCGTCCTCGCTGATGGTGTCCGTGATGCCGCGCAGGTCGTAGACGCTCGCACCGGCCGAGCGGGCGTCCCGGATCATCTGCCACTGGACGGCGGTGGAGCCCTGGACCTCCCGCTTGGCCGAGGTCGAGGCGCCGTAGGAGTACCACACGTGGCCACCGACCCGGACCCACGTCGTCGCCGCCACGAGGTCACCGTCGTGGCGGGCGAGGTAGAGCCGGATCCGGTCCGGGTCCTCGGCGAGCATCTCCTCGAACATCCGCTGGAAGTACGCCAGCGGGCGGGGGGTGAACCCGTCCCGCGCGGCGGTCTCGAGGTACACGGCGTGGAAGGCCGGCAGGTCCGCCGCGGTCCCGCGGCTCACCTGGACGCCCAGCTTCGCGCTCTTCTTGATGTTGCGCCGCCACAGCTGGTTCATCCCGGCGAGCAGCTCGGCCTCGGTGCGTCCAGCGAGCGGCACCTGGAAGACGAACTGGGGCTGGCCGACGGAGAACCCGTCCTCGGCGGCGAGATGGGTGAACCCCAGCCGCTCGAGCCCGGTGACCATCCGCACGCCGTCCTCCTCGGTGACGTCCGCCCCGACATCGGTGAGCGAGTGGACCGCGGGGTCGGCGATGGCATCCTTGACCGTCGCCGCGGACCAGCGACGGGTGACGACGGGGGGGCCGATCCGCAGGGCGAACGCCCCCTTGGCTCGCACGTGGTCGCGCAGCGGTCGCAGAACCTCCATCAGCGCCGGCCAGGCGCCCACCGGTCCGGGGTCCCCGGTCGCGGCGGTCCGCGCCATGGCGGGGCCTTCGGGCAGGTAGGCGAGGTGGCGTCGCAGCACCGGGATCTGCCGGTACAGCACGAGACCCACCCCCACGAGGCGGTCACCGGCATACCAGCCGAGGGACTCGCTGCGCCATTCGTCCTTCAGACGACCCCATGCCGGCGTCTGCAGGAAGCTCGCCGACGGCTGGGTCCGCAGCCACCGAAGGTGCACCTCGGGGGTGATCGTTCGGACGGTGACGACGGGGGTGCCCACGTTGAGCGAGGCTACCCCGAGTCCGAGCGTGGCTCCGGCGGCGCGCGTGCGGTGGCAGAATGGGCTGCGGACCTGTCGGGCCGTGACGACCAGCGGCGCAAGTGTGTGTGAGGTATGCCGTGATCGTCGCTACCGGGATCGAGCTGCGGGCTGGCTCCCACCTGCTCCTCGACGGAGCGAGCTTCCGGGTCGCCGCGGGCGACCGGATCGGGCTCGTCGGGCGCAACGGCGCCGGCAAGACGACGTTGACGAAGGTCCTGGCGCGTGAGGGGCACGCAGCAGCGGGGACGGTGACCAGCTCGGGCACCGTCGGCTACCTCTCCCAGGACCCGCGCACGGGGGACCTCGACGTCCTGGCGCGCGACCGCATCCTCTCGGCACGCGGGCTCGACACGATCATCCGGGACCTGCGCGCCGCCGAGAAGCAGATGGCCTGCGAGGACGAGGCGGTGCAGGAGAGGGCGATGCGCCGCTACACCCACCTCGACGCCGAGTTCGCCGCCCAGGGCGGGTATGCCGCAGAGTCGGAGGCGGCGAGCATCGCCAGCGCGCTGAGCCTCGAGGAGCGCGTCCTCGGCCAGCCGCTGCGGACCCTGTCGGGCGGTCAGCGGCGCCGGGTGGAGCTGTCGCGGATCCTCTTCGCCGGGGCGGACACCCTGCTGCTCGACGAGCCGACCAACCACCTCGACGCGGACTCCGTCAGCTGGCTGCGCGAGTACCTGCGCGGCTACAAGGGTGGCCTGGTCATCATCAGCCACGACGTGCCGATGCTCGACACGGTGGTCAACCGGGTGTTCCACCTCGACGCCAACCGCGCGGAGCTCGACATCTACAACATCGGCTGGAAGGCCTACCTGCTCCAGCGCGAGACCGACGAGCGGCGCCGCCGGCGGGAGCGGCGCGGCGCCGAGAAGAAGGCGTCGGCCCTGTTCGCGCAGGCGGACAAGATGCGGGCCAAGGCGACCAAGGCGACGGCGGCGCAGAACATGGCGCGACGGGCCGAACGGCTGCTCGCCGGCCTCGAGGGGGAGCGGACCAGCGACAAGGTCGCCAGGCTGCGCTTCCCCGACCCGGCGCCCTGCGGCAGGACCCCGCTGCGGGCCACCGGGCTGTCCCGGTCGTACGGCTCCCTCGAGGTGTTCACCGACGTGGACCTCGCCATCGACCGCGGCTCGCGGGTCGTCGTCCTCGGGCTCAACGGTGCCGGGAAGACCACCCTGCTGCGGATGCTCGCCGGTGTGGACCCGCCCGACACGGGGGACGTGCATGCGGGACACGGCCTGCGGCTGGGGTACTACGCGCAGGAGCACGAGAACCTCGACATCGACCGGAGCGTCCTCGAGAACATGAAGTCGGCGGCACCGGACCTCGGGGAGACCGACGTCCGCAAGGTCCTCGGCTCCTTCCTCTTCAGCGGGGACGACGTCGCCAAGCCGGCACTGGTGCTCTCCGGCGGCGAGAAGACCCGGCTCTCACTCGCGATGCTCGTCGTGTCGGCAGCGAACGTCCTGCTGCTCGACGAGCCGACCAACAACCTCGACCCCGCCTCCCGGGCCGAGATCCTCGCAGCGCTGCGCACCTCCAAGGGTGCCGTCGTCCTCGTCACCCACGACGAGGGGGCGGTGGACGCGCTCGAGCCGGAGCGCATCCTGCTCCTGCCCGACGGGGTCGAGGACCTCTGGGGTCCCGACTACAAGGACCTCGTCGCCCTCGCCTGACGCCGGGACGGTCGGTAGCCTTCGCCGATGACCAAGCCCCTGCACCCCGGTCTGCGGGTCACCGACGCGGCCCGGGGCTGACCCGCGCAGCTCCCGCCCGGGGGCCGCGGGGGGAATGTGCGGGGCTGTCTGCGGCGTTGGCACCACTGGACTCTCGGCGCCGGCACCTGGCCGCGGCGGCGACCGACCCCGCAGGTGAGGCGACGAGGAGCGGCAGATGAGCATGCAGCAGCAGTGGGGCATGATGCGCTCCCTGTCCAGGGACTCTGGCGTCGTCGCGAAGCGGCTGGTGCCGGGCACGACGAGACGGGTCGTCGGCTACGCCACCCCCTACCGCGCCCAGATCGCCGTCTTCCTCCTCGTCGTGGTCCTCGACGCGAGCCTGACCGTCTCGGTTCCGTTGCTGCTCAAGGAGATCGTCGACAAGGGCGTGATCCCGAAGGACTCCGGCCTCGTGGTCCGGCTCGCGCTGGTCGTGGCGGGCATCGCCGTCGCCGATGCTGCCCTCACCCTCGTCCAGCGGTGGTACTCCTCACGGATCGGCGAGGGGCTCATCTTCGACCTGCGCCGCCAGGTCTTCTCACACGTCCTGCGCCAGCCGATCGCGTTCTTCACCCGGGCCCAGACCGGCGCGCTCGTCAGCCGGCTCAACTCCGACGTCATCGGCGCCCAGCAGGCATTCACCTCCGTGCTCTCCAGCGTCGTCAGCAACGCCGTCTCGCTCGTGCTCATCGTCGGCGCCATGGCCAGCCTGTCCTGGCAGCTGACCCTGGCCGCGCTCGCCCTCGTGCCCTTCTTCCTCATCCCGGCGCGGCTCATGGGGCGCCGGCTCGCGGCCCTGACCTCCGCGCAGATGAGCCTCAACGCCGAGATGGGCAGCCGGATGACCGAACGGTTCAACGTCGCCGGGGCCCTGCTGGTCAAGCTCTTCGGCAACCCAGCACGCGAGGACGAGGAGTATGCCGTGCGGGCCGGCCAGGTGCGCGACAGCGGGGTACGGATCGCCCTCAACCGCACGGTCTTCATGGTCGCCCTGGGCGTGGTCGCCGCGCTGGCGACGGCCATGGTCTACGGCTTCGGCGGGGTCATGGCGGTGACTGGCACTCTGACCATCGGGACCCTGCTTGCCCTCGCCGCGCTGCTCGCCCGCCTCTACACCCCGCTGACCGCGCTGTCCAACGTCCGCGTCGACATCATGACGGCGCTCGTCTCCTTCGCCCGGGTCTTCGAGATCCTCGACCTGAGGCCGCTGGTCGCGGAGGCCGCGGGCGCGACGGCGCTACCGCCCGGCCCGGCCGGAGTGCAGCTGGAGTCCGTCGCGTTCCGATACCCGTCCGCCGACGACGTGTCCCTCGCCTCCCTCGAGACGACCGGCTCCGGCGACCGCAAGGCGGGCGGCCAGGTGCTGCGGGAGATCAGCTTCACGGCGGCTCCCGGCGAGCTGGTCGCCCTGGTGGGACCGAGCGGCGGCGGCAAGACGACCATCACCTCGCTCGTCTCGCGCCTCTACGACCCGACGTCCGGGACGGTCCGGGTCGCCGGACAGGACCTGCGCGGGGTGACACTGCAGTCCGTCCACGACACGGTCGGCGTCGTCACCCAGGAGGCGCACCTCTTCCATGACACCATCCGCGCGAACCTCGCATACGCGAAACCGGCCGCGAGCGAGGCCGAGATGGAGGATGCGCTGCGCGCCGCGCAGGTCTGGAACCTCGTCGCCAGCCTTCCCGAGGGACTCGACACCGTCGTCGGTGACCGGGGCCACCGCCTCTCCGGCGGGGAGAAGCAGCGGCTGGCGATCGCCCGGCTGCTCCTCAAGAGCCCGCGTGTCATCGTGCTCGACGAGGCCACCGCCCACCTCGACTCGGAGTCGGAGGTGGCCGTCCAGCG
>JBPCOG010000052.1:0-4609 GCA_051000455.1 Lapillicoccus sp.
GTTCTGGGACGGCCGGATCTCGACAGCCGGGCGCACCGCGCAGTTCGAGCGCAGCTACGCGAGCCTGGCAACGGTGGCCGCGCCCGACGTCCGTGACAAGTGGCTCGACCCCGCGGCCCGGCCCGACGACCCCGACGCGTTCGTCGAGCTGGTCCGGATCGCGGCCCGGGCCCACGGCATCGGCACCGAGGTGTGCCTGCGGGACTACTTCCGGCTCAAACCCAGCCAGGCCCGGCCGGCGATCGCGCGGCTGGCGGCGTCGGGGGAGCTGGTCCCGATCACCGTCGACGGGTGGCCCCGGCCGGCCTGGCTGCACGCGGAGGCCCGCCTCCCGCGTGCCTTGCATGCCGAGGCCCTGCTCAGCCCCTTCGACTCTCTCGTCTGGCAGCGCGGGCGGACCGAGGCGCTCTACGGCTTCCGCTACCGGCTGGAGATCTACCTGCCGGTCGGCAGGCGGGTCCACGGCTACTACGTGCTGCCGTTCCTCTACGGCGACACCCTCGTGGCCCGGTGTGACCTCAAGTCGGACCGCGCGGCGGGCACCCTGCTCGTCCGTTCGGTGACCTGGGAGCCCGGCGCACCGGCCGCCGCCCGGGACGCGCTGGCGCGCAACCTCGAGTCGATGGCCGGCTGGCTCGGTCTGCGCCTCGGGAGCCTGGCGAGCCTCGACGCGGCGGCCGGGTAGCGCGCTAACCGGCGACGGTCTCGCCGTCGAGCAGGTCGAAGTCGAGCAGGTCGTCGTAGCTGCCGTCCCCGAGCGGCTCCGCCTGGCGCTGTCGGCCGGTGCGCACGAAGCCGTTCGCCTCGGCGACGCGGATCGACGCGTGGTTGCCCGCCGCGGCGT
Organism: Lapillicoccus sp.; assembly: GCA_051000455.1. Classification (GTDB taxonomy): domain Bacteria; phylum Actinomycetota; class Actinomycetes; order Actinomycetales; family Dermatophilaceae; genus JBPCOG01. The sequence goes on from JBPCOG010000052.1 coordinate 845, forward strand.
GCAGGGTGAGCCGGCGAAGGCCGAGGCCGTGCCGCGCGACCGGGACGAAGGCGTGGCGCACGAGCATCCCGACGGCCTCGGTCATGACGCCGCGCCCGCGGGCGCCCGGGTGGGTCCAGTAGCCGACCTCCCCGCTCGTCGGGTCGCCGGTCGCGAGGTCCATGACCGCGAGCGAGCCCACCGCCTCGTCGGTCACCGGGTCCGCCACCGCGAGGTAGACCCCGGTGCCCGCCTGGTTGTGCCTCCGGCACGTGCGCAGGTAGGCCATGGCCGCCTGCGCGTCGTACGGCTCGGGCAGCCCCGGGAGCCAGTGCCGGGTGCGGTCCTCGGTGCACGCCTCGACGACGGCGTCGACATCGCCGTCGCCCCAGGGGCGCAGGCGCACCCGCCGCCCGTCGGCCCAGAGGTCGGTGCCGGCCCATCGGGGAGCAGGGCCCGGCCGGGTCGACACCGTCGCGCTGAGGCGCTCCCAGAGAAGGCCGTCGCTGTGGTGGCCGTCCCCGTCGTGCGCGACCGAGAGGTGCTCGGTGCCGATGAGGCGGAAGGCCGCCCGGCGCAGGACCGCGTTCGACGCCTCGTTGTCGGCGCTGGTGCCCGCCGCGAGCCGGTGCAGGCCGGCCCCGCCCTCAGCGCCCGTGGCGAACGCGTGGCCGGCGAGCAGGTCGAGGGCCTCGCCCATCCGGCCCCGACCGCGGGCCGCGGGCAGCAGCCAGTACCCCACCTCGCCGCTGCCCGCGGTGAGGGCCTGGTCCAGCCGGAAGAGCTGCACGTGCCCGAGCGGCCGGTCGCCGGCGCGGTCCGCCAGGCACCAGTAGACGCCCTCGCCCATGGCCATCCGGGTCTCGCGCGTGAGCTTCCACGTGGCGAACTCCGCGACGAGGGGCGCCGCGCCGTGCGGCATGAAGCGCCGCGCCGCGTCGTCCGGGTCCTGCAGGTGCTGCCCGTCCTCGTCGCGCCACGGTCGCAGCCGCACCGTGGGGCCCTCGAGCACTGGTGGCACCAACCAGGGCCCGCGTGGCCGCAGCGGCTCCCCCCGCAGCAGCGCGCCCGTCCACACGTCGACGAGCTCGCGCCGGGGCCGCCGCTGCCTGCGCAGGGTGCCGTCCACGGTGAACCCGAGCCGCCAGGCCACCCGCCGGGAGGCGAAGTTCCCGACGAAGGCGGTCCAGCGCACCACCTCGATGCCGTTGGCGAAGGCGTGCTCGACCGCGAGGCGTGCCGCCCGCGACAGGTACCCCCTGCCGCGCATCGACGGGTGCGAGCCGAAGGCGATCTCCGCGCGTGCGCCGCCGTGGACGGCATACGAGACCAGTCCGGCGAAGGTGCCGTCCACCTCGACGACCCACTGCCGGCTGGTGTCCTCGAGCCACTGGGTCCGCACCCGGTCGAGGAACTGCTTCGCCTGCTCCTGCCCGTAGGGCGCGGGGACCGTGGTCCAGCGCACCATCTCGGCGTCGACGCTCTGCTCGACGACGGCTGCGAGGTCGCGGGCGCCCATCGCGCGCAGCGTGACGACGCCGTCGGTGAGGATGGGCACCACCTGGGGGTACCTGCCGGTCATGACCGTCACCCTGCCAAGCGGGTATGCCGTGCGGCAACCCTGTTCCCGCGCCGTCGGGCGCGTGCGGGTCGGCGCCGTATACCGCCGGCGCGTGGAACCGGTACGAGCAGCCGGGCGTTGGGCCCTGTGACGCCCGAGCGACTAGCCTTGGTCGCGGTCCCGCACCGTGCCGTGCGACGTCGTGTGTCCTCAGGAGTGAGCGTGCCGAAGGTTTTCGAGAAGCTGCTGCGTGCCGGTGAAGGCCGCACCCTCAAGAAGCTCGAGGGCATCGCCGCCCAGGTCAACGCGCTCGAGGACGACTTCGAGAAGCTCAGCGACGCGGACCTGCGGGGCGAGACGTCGGAGTTCCGCAAGCGGCTCGAGGCGGGGGAGTCGCTCGACGACCTCCTGCCCGAGGCCTTCGCGGCCGTGCGCGAGGCGAGCAAGCGCACCCTCGGCAAGCGCCACTTCGACGTCCAGCTGATGGGCGGCGCGGCCCTGCACTCCGGGAACGTGGCCGAGATGAAGACCGGAGAGGGCAAGACCCTCGTCGCGACGCTGCCCAGCTACCTCAACGCCCTCGCCGGCAAGGGGGTGCACATCGTCACCGTCAACGACTACCTGGCCGAGTACCAGTCCGAGCTGATGGGCCGGGTGCACCGCATGCTCGGCCTCGAGACCGGGTGCATCCTCGCGTCGATGACGCCCGAGCAGCGCCGGGTCGAGTACGCCAAGGACATCACCTACGGCACCAACAACGAGTTCGGCTTCGACTACCTGCGCGACAACATGGCCTGGTCCGTCGACGAGCTGGTCCAGCGCGGGCACAACTTCGCCATCGTCGACGAGGTCGACTCCATCCTCATCGACGAGGCCCGGACCCCGCTGATCATCTCCGGGCCGGCCGACCAGGCGACCAAGTGGTACCTCGAGTTCGCCAAGGTCGCCGGCAGGCTCACCCGCGGCGAGCTCGAGTCCGGTGAGGGGGACTACGAGGTCGACGAGAAGAAGCGGACCATCGGCGTCCTCGAGGCCGGCATCGAGAAGGTCGAGGACTACCTCGGAATCGACAACCTCTACGAGTCGGTCAACACGCCCCTGATCGGCTACCTCAACAACGCGATCAAGGCCAAGGAGCTGTTCAAGCTCGACAAGGACTACGTCAACATGAACGGCGAGATCCTCATCGTCGACGAGCACACCGGCCGGATGCTGCCCGGCCGGCGCTACAACGAGGGCATGCACCAGGCGATCGAGGCCAAGGAGGGCGTCGACATCCAGAACGAGAACCAGACCCTCGCCACGATCACGCTGCAGAACTACTTCCGCATGTACGCCAAGCTCTCCGGCATGACGGGCACCGCCCAGACCGAGGCGGCCGAGCTGCACTCGATCTACCGCCTCGGCGTCGTCTCGATCCCGACGAACATGCCGATGGTCCGTGCCGACCAGGCGGACCTGGTCTACCGCACCGAGGAGGCGAAGTACGACGCCGTCGTCGAGGACCTCGTCGAGCGCCACCGCAGGGGCCAGCCCGTCCTCGTCGGGACGGTGAGCGTGGCGAAGAGCGAGTACCTCTCGAACCAGCTCAAGCGCAGCGGGGTCAAGCACGAGGTCCTCAACGCCAAGCAGCACGCCCGGGAGGCGGCGATCGTCGCGGAGGCGGGCCGCCGGGGCTCCGTCACGGTGGCGACGAACATGGCCGGTCGGGGCACCGACATCATGCTCGGGGGCAACCCGGAGTTCCGGGCGGTCGAGCAGCTGAGGTCCCGCGGCCTGGACCCCGAGCAGACGCCGGAGGAGTACGAGGCGGCCTGGGACGACGCCTTCACGGCCGCCGAGGAGGCCGTCCAGACCGAGCACGACGAGGTCACCGAGCTCGGTGGTCTCTACGTCCTCGGCACGGAGCGGCACGAGTCCCGCCGCATCGACAACCAGCTGCGCGGCCGGTCGGGACGACAGGGTGACCCGGGCGAGTCCCGGTTCTACCTGTCGCTGCAGGACGACCTCATGCGCCTGTTCAACGCGGCGATGGTCGACCGGTTCATGCAGACCGCCCGCATGGAGGACTCGGTGCCGATCGAGTCCAAGATGGTCTCCCGCTCGATCCAGAGCGCCCAGAGTCAGGTCGAGGCGCAGAACTACGAGATCCGCAAGAACGTGCTCAAGTACGACGACGTCCTCAACCGGCAGCGCCAGGTCATCTACGACGAGCGTCGCCGGGT
>JBPCOG010000088.1:0-3042 GCA_051000455.1 Lapillicoccus sp.
GTCCTTCTTGGACCCCGAGAAGCCGGGCGTGGCCTCCGGGTCCACCTCGCGGAGCAGGAACCCGGGTCCGACCGACAGCGCGTCCGAGAACGACCCCTCTTCCGGCGCCGCCGTCCCGGTGGTGCTCGTGCCCTGTCCGTGCTTGCTGTCCTTCTGCTTCTTCGCCATCCCGACATCCTGCCGGACGCGCGCGACCGCGCGGCGCGGAACCGGGCCCGGCATGACCTCGCGGGCGTCGAGCCTGCCCCTAGAGCGGTCGGGAACTGTGCCCGGTATACCCGCCGGTGTCGAGCCTGCAGCCGAGCGGTCGGGAACCGGTGACCGGCATACTCGCCGTCATGCGCCTGCTCCTCGCGGACCTCTCACCGGCCGCCGGCCTGCCGCAGCTCGGCTCGGCTCTCGAGGACGCCATGCTCGCGTCCCTGTATGCCGTCCCTGCCGGTCCCACGGGATGGCTGCGGGCGAACGTCGTGTCGAGCCTCGACGGTGCGGCGGCGGGCCCGGACGGGCGAACGCGCTCGATCAACACCGAGGCAGACCACCTCGTCTTCGAGATGTTGCGCGCCCTGAGCGACGTCGTCCTGCTCGGCGCGGGGACGGCGCGGGTCGAGGGCTACACCGGTCTCAGTGTGTCGGGGCGCTGGGCAGCGGTCCGGGCCGCGCACGGGCTCGGGCCCGTCCTGCCGCTGGTCATCGTCACCGGCGCGGTGGCGTGCCGCCATCCGCGGTCGCTGGAGCGCGCGACGCGGGACCGGTGCTGCTCATCACGTGCGCGTCCGCTCCGGGTCTCGCGGCTGCGCGCGACCTGCTCGGGGCGGAGAACGTCCTCGTCTGCGGCGACGCCGAGGTCGATCTCGTCACTGCGCTTGCCGAGATGCATCGGCGCGGGTGGCACCGGGTGCTGACCGAGGGAGGACCGCACCTGCTCGGCTCGCTGCTGTGCGCAGGGCTGGTCGACGAGGTGTGCCTGTCCATCGCGCCCAGGCTGTGCTCCGGTGTCGGGCTGCGGGTGGCCGCGGGTGCGGCGCTCGATGTGGGCTTCGTCCCGAGGGTGCTCGTCGAGGAGGACGGGACGTTGATGGGTCGGTGGTTCAGGCGCTGAGGAAGTCCCGCACCGAGCGCTCCCACCGGGCGGTGTCGAGGTTCCACTCCCGGCAGTGCCGGGCGGTGTCCCAGCGGTCGAGGGTGACGAGGTCCGGCCGGGCCCTCGCCAGGGCGATCGACGGGCCTGCCGGAACCACCTCGTCGTCGACCGAGTGGAGGATGAGCACACGGTGGTGGATCTCGTGGGCCCGGGCGACCCAGTTCGTCCTCGCGACGTCGACGGGCTCGTGGACGCCCGCGAGCCGGCGAAGGGACTTGCGCCCCATGACGAGCCGGCCGAAGTCCCGCAGCAGCGGGGGCACGTGGTTGGCCCTCGCGTGGTAGGTGAGCACGTCCCCCCAGTCGACGACGGGCGAGTCGAGCACGACCGCCTCGACGAGGTCGCTCAGCCACGACAGGTTGAGCGTCTGCAGGGCGATCGCCCCGCCCATCGACCATCCGCAGAGCACGAGGGAGGTCGCGCCCTGCTGCACGGCATACAGCATCGCGGACTCGATGTCACGCCACTCGCTCAGCCCGAGGTTGTAGCGCCCGTCGGGGGCGCGCGCCGCACCCGGGTCATTGCGATAGGACGGGACGAGGCAGGTCATCCCGAGCCCGAGCAGGGTCGGCAGCCCGCGCAGGCACTCCTCGCGCCGGGCGCCGCGGCCGTGCACAAGGACCGCCCAGGTGCCGGTGGGCTGCTCCGGCTCCAGGCGCCAGGCGGGCATGGGGCCGAGCTCGGTATCGACGTGGACGTCCAGCGTCGGCAGGCCCATGCTCGCCTGCGGCGCGCTCCAGTAGTAGTACTGGTTCCAGCGGGCCGGCCCGGGCGCGATCCTCCCGCGATCGACACCGAGCAACCTGCGGGTGACCGCGCCCGCGCCCTCGTCGATGCCCAGGATGTCACCGACCCGGGCGTGCCCGGCCCCTTCCTCCAGCCACAGCCCGTACCGGCCCGGGACCACGGTGTCCTCGGTCAGCACCAGCGTGACCCTGTCGTCGTCGACAGCGAGGATCACGGTGTCGTCGGGACGCCGTGCATCGGGAGTGAGCACCTTGCGCGCGAACATCGTTGCCCCCGCAAGCGATCCGGCGATCGTCACACCGGCGGTCGCGGCGACCGCCATGCCGACCACTTTCGCCGGCCGGGAGCGGAGGGCGGGGTGCAGCACCTGCACATCGTGTCAGGTACACACTGGGGCTCGTGCACCAGCCCATTGACCTGCCGATCCAGCCCATGCTCGCCAAAGCCGTCAAGGGCGTGCCCGACGCAGGCAGCGTGCCGGGCGGCCTCGCCTACGAACCGAAGTGGGACGGGTTCCGTTGCCTCGTCGTCCGCGACGGGGACCGGATCGAGCTCGCCAGCCGCGGCAGCAAGCCACTGACCCGCTACTTCCCCGAGGTTGCGCGGGACGTGCTGAGGCTGATGCCGGTCAAGTGCGTCGTCGATGCTGAGATCGTCGTGCGGTCCGGCACCCCCGGTCACGAGCGGCTGCAGTGGGAGCATCTGACCGCCCGCATCCACCCGGCCGAGTCGAGGATCATGAAGCTGTCCGTGGAGACACCTGCCGAGCTCGTCTGCTTCGATCTGCTCGCGCTGGGCGACGAGTCGCTGCTCGACCTGCCCTTCCGGGAACGGCGCCGGCGCCTCGAGGGCGCCTTGTCCGGACTGAAGGTGGACGACCCGGTCCACCTGACCCAGATCACGACGGACGCCGACAAGGCACGGGACTGGTTCGAGCACTTCGAGGGAGCCGGGCTCGACGGCGTCGTCGCCAAGCCCCTTGAGCAGCGGTACGCGCCCGGCAAGCGGACCATGCTCAAGATCAAGCACTCGCGTACCGCGGACGCTGTCGTCGTCGGCTATCGCGTCCACAAGTCGGGGAGAGGCGTCGGGTCGCTGCTGCTGGGTCTCTACGACGATGGCGGTGCGATGCGCAACGTCGGAGGCATCGC
>JBPCOG010000425.1:0-15482 GCA_051000455.1 Lapillicoccus sp.
CCACTTCGCTGCACTGCGGGTGTCCACCCGACGCGCCTGGACGCGTCCAGTGGCGTCGCGGGGACACCATGTCAACAACCAGCGGTTAAGGTGTCATCCCGGTTGGGACTGCATGTGCACATCTTACACCCGTGTAACTCCTACATCTAGGGGTCACTGTAGGCACCCCCGGACCCGGACCGCAAGGCCCGCGAGTCCCTCGCGCGTGTCGCCGGGGCCCGCCTCGGGCCCACCGGACGTTTCCGCAGGTCAGTGCCCAGGCTGCTGCCCCGGGCGCGGTGCAGCCGGTCGCGGGGCAGCCGGTCGCGGTGCAGCCGGTCGCGCCCGGCAGGCCTCCGACTCGGGAGCGAAGCCGCTGGGCCCGGCACACCTGGGCTCCACGACGCGCAGCCCGGCCGTGCCGGCGGCCACCGCGGCGAGGTTCCACGCGCTGGTCGTGCCGAGGTCGAGGTACTGGCTGTGACCGTGGGACGCCGCCCCGACGGTCCCGTCCGGAAGGGGGCGCTGGCCCGCCGACAGCACGTCCGCGCCCCTCATCAGGTCGGGGTCCGCCCCGAACCTCGCGACGTCGGCGGCCACGTCGTCCGACGCCTCGAGGACGTGGAAGCCCCCGGCCGGCAGGTGCAGCTGTGGCACCGAGTCGACGCCCACGCCGGGCGAGCCGAACGCCGCGAAGTCGTCCACACCCGTGTTGTGGTCGCGCAGTGCCACCCCGGCCGTCGTCGACCCGTAGGAGTGGCCCCAGAGGGTCAGGTGCGCCGGCTCGGAGCGCGCAGCGTCGAGGCCGTTGGCGAAGTCGGCCAGGGCGGCGCCCCCGACCCGGGCCGGCTCCCACGAGGCGACCGAGGTCCGCGGGTCGAGCAGGTCCTCGATCTGCGGTGCCTCGTAGCCCATCCAGACCACCGCCGCCACCTCCCGTCGGTCGCCGTGCTCCTGGGACTGTGCCGTAGCGAGGTCGCTCAGACGACCCAGGACCCGGTCGTAGCGCGCGAGGTCACGGTCGACCGCAGTGGTGAAGCCCCCGGCGAAGACGGCGACGTGCCCCGCCGAGTCGAGGTCGCCGACCGTGACGACCGACCTGGCAAGACGACCAGAGACGTCGACGGACAGCAGCTGCCGGGTGCGCCCGTCCTGTTGCGCGAGAACCGTGCGCACCGTCTGCACCGACGCGAGCTTCGCCGCCACGTCCCGGTGCGCCTGCGCCCGGCGCACCTCCGGGTCGTCGAAGCGCCACCGGAGGTAGCCGGTGGCCCCGGCGCCTGCGCCCATCCCGAGCAGCACCGAGCCGTCAGAGGGGCTACCCGGCGCCGGGCGGAGCCGTTCCTCCTCGGCGACGAGCCACTCCTCGGTCGCGGCGAGCACCCGGCGGTTGGCCAGGTCGCGGGCCCAGGCCGGGACGCCGTCCCGCGGGCCCACCCAGTCGGGGTGCTCCTCGACCGCCCGAGCCTGCTCGAGGGCCGTCAGCGAGGACCACCACGCCGCGTTGTCCCAGGGGGTGGGCGGCTCACCGACGACGCTCGGCGGCGCCAGCAGCGGGCCGGACGAGGTGGCCAGCCCCGCCAGCCAGGCCGCATCGGTCGAGCCGGGCGCAACAGGGGTCTGTCCTCGAGCGGCTGCCACGAGCATCGACGCCAGCGCCGCGTCGAGCTGCTCGGCGCGTCGGCAGGCCTGCTCCAGGTAGTCCCGGGACTCCCACCGGGCCCGCTCCCGAGCAGCCGCGAGCACCTGGTGGGCAACCGGGTCCACCGGGCCAGCCAGCGCGGGGAGCTCCACTACCTGACCGCTGTCGAGCACGAGCAGCCCGTGCGCGGCGGCCACGTCGTCGGCGTGCCGGAGGAGGCGGACCACGCCGGCGGCCTCGTCGGCGGCTGCGGCCAGCGCCGCTGCCGTCGCCGCGACCCCGGCGACCAGCCGCTGGTGCTCCCCCACCAGCTCGGTATGTCGGGTGCGCGCCGCCCGGGCGCCCGCTCCGTCCCAGGCACTGGCGGCCGGCATGCCGTGCTCGAGCAGGGCGCCGATCGCGCCGAGCCGGTCCCGGTTGGCGCGGACCTGGCCGGCGCAGCCCTCGATCAGCTCAGGCCGCCAGCCCCGCAGCACCCCTGGGGTCAATCCGGTCACCGCTGCCCCCTCCGACGGTCGCCACCAGCCTAGGCACGAGCCTCACCAGGCCGGCTGCGTTGTCCACAGCCGGCCGCGGGACCCGGGCCTTCACGGGCTGGTTCACCGCTGGCTCACCGCAAGCTCACAGCCCGTCCACGGCGCTCGGGTTCGTCGGCAGCGGCTGCGCTCCCAGGGACCCGGGTCACGGCAGCCACGGTGGCGAACCGGCCGCGCACCGCCTGCTCGGTCCCGGTGTACGCGTCCGCGGTTGCGGCGAGCGAGGCGCCCTGCGACGCCGCGGCGGCTCCCAGTCGCTCGACCCACGCCGTCCAGCGCTCGCTGGCCTCCACGAGAGCCCGAACGCTGTCGCTGCCGGGCAGCGCGGCCGCCAGCGGCGCGAGGTCCCCGGCGAGGTCGATGACCGACGCCGCGCTGGCGGCCCGGCTGACCGGTACCGAGCTGGCCCCGAGCTCGTCCGGCTCGACGCTGAACTGCATGCTGCTACCTCCCGATCCCCGTGTCCCGCAGCGTAGGCGGATCCGACCAGACCCGGCGGCGGCTGTCCACAGCCGGAGCCCATGGCACACGAGCGCCCCGGATGCGGTAGACCTTGTCCATGATGAGAAAAATTCTTGTGGGTGCCGCCGCTGGGGCGGCCGGCACCACCGCGCTCAACACCATCACCTACCTCGACATGACCTGGCGCGGCCGGCCCGCCAGCAGCACCCCCGAGAAGCTCGTCGAGGCCGTGGCCGACAAGGCAGACCTCAGCATCCCGGGCGACGGGGACACCCGGGACGCCCGGTTATCCGGGCTGGGTGCGCTGTCGGGAATTGTCACCGGCATCGGGATCGGGGCGGCGTACGGGCTGCTGGACGCGCTCGGGCTCCGGCCCGGGCTGTTCCTGGGCTCGCTGCTGACCGGTGCCGCCGCGATGGCCGCCTCGGACGGGTCGATGGCCGGGTTCGGCGTCGCCGACCCGACGACATGGAGCGGCAGCGACTGGGCCAGCGACATCATCCCCCACTTCGGCTACGGAGCGGTGCTCTCCGCCACCTACAACGCCGCCGAGCCTCGCTGACCGGTGCGCGTCCGGTCGGCGCGAGCAACCAGTCACCGGTCGGGCGAACCGGGTGGCACCGCGGCCTCGCCAGATCCCCTCAGCCGACTCAGCCAGCCACCGGGATCAGCAGCTGCTGACCGGCGTGGACCTCGCTCGTGCTCATCCGGTTGGCGAGCTGGAGCCGGGCGACCCCCTCCGGGAGCGGCAGCCGAGGAAGATCCGCGGCCGCGATGTCCGAGAGCGTCTGGGCGGGGCCGACGGTCACCGCGTGGTCGATCGCCGGCGGACCGGCGGCCCCCCCGCCGAGCATCCCGGTGGCCAGCACGACGATGACGCACGTCACCGTGGCGGTCACGAGCAGACGTCCGAACCGGCTGATCCGCATCGGCCGGTCGGGGCCCGACGGCCGGCTGGCCGGCGGTGCGCTCGGCACCAGGTGCAGCGAGGGGCGCCCCGCCGGCACCAGGTGCAGCGACGGGCGCCCCGCCGGCAGGGCGGCGAGGGCGAGGTCCCGGGCGACAGCACTCATCGTGTCCTCCATCCAGAGTGGCGCAGCGCGGACGCCGCGAGGGCCGGTGCCTGTCGAACGGGTGTCCGAGAGAGGCTCTCCTGATGTCTAGCACTCATGTTCGAAAAAGTCGAGACACGCTTCGAACACATGTTTGGAAACTCTGTTCGGGAGCCGTACCCTGTGTTCATGGCAGGAAGTCAACCAGCAGCCCCCGACAGGGCTTCTGACCTGCACAGACACCGGCGGCGAAGGGGTTGGACCATGGCGGACGTCCGCGAGATGCCCGAACAGGACCGCGGCGACGGGCTGACCGTGCGCCAGCGGCGCGTTCTGGAGGTCATCCGCAACTCCGTCGACCGACGCGGCTACCCGCCGAGCCTGCGCGAGATCGGCGAGGCGGTGGGGCTGACCAGCCCCAGCAGCGTCGCCCACCAGCTCGCCGCGCTGGAGCGCAAGGGCTACCTCCGCAAGGATCCCAACCGGCCCCGGGCGCTCGAGGTCGTCTCCCCCGACGCCGCCAGCTCGGACCGGGGCTACCGGTCCGGGGACAGCCACTTCCCGGTCGGCTCCGGCGAGACCGGGTCCGGACCGGGCAGGCACGACACGGAGACCGGATCGGGTGACGCCCGCCCGGAGGCCACCTACGTCCCGGTCGTCGGGCGGATCGCCGCCGGCGGCCCGATCCTCGCGGAGCAGGTCGTCGAGGACGTCTTCCCCCTCCCGCGCCAGCTCGTCGGCGAGGGGCAGCTGTTCCTGCTCAAGGTCGTGGGCGACTCGATGGTCGACGCAGCGATCTGCGACGGCGACTGGGTGGTCGTGCGCCAGCAGCCGACTGCCGACACCGGCGACATCGTCGCGGCCCTGCTCGACGGCGAGGCCACGGTGAAGACGCTCAAGCGCAGGAACGGCGCGGTGTGGCTCATGCCGCACAACCCCGACTACCCGCCCATCGACGGCACCGACGCGACGATCCTCGGCAAGGTCACCGCCGTCCTGCGCCGGGTCTAGCCGCCCAGCACCCGACCCAGCCCGCCCAGCGTCTCCCCGAGACGCCCGTGCAGCCGCACGGACGCGTGGGCGTCGGCCCTGGTGGGACTCTCCGTGACGATCCCCACCGGTATGCCGTGTGCGACAGCCCGCCGGACGAACCGGTAGCCGCTCATGACCGCCAGCGACGAACCGAGAACCAGGAGCGACCGGGCGTCCTCGACGAGCGAGAAGCAGCGGTCGACCATGGCCCGCGGCACCGACTCTCCGAAGAAGACGACGTCCGGCTTGAGCGTGTCCGTGCCACAGGCCAGGCACCTCGGCAGCCGAAACGCCTCGACGAGCTCGTCGCCGAGGACGATGTCGCCGTCGGGGCGCACCTGCTCGCCCCACTGGGAGGCGCCCCCCCTGAACCGCTCGAAGAAGTCGGGGTTGCCCTGGCTCATCCGCTCGTGCAGGTCCGCCCGCCCGGACCGGTCCGAGCAGGTCAGGCAGACGACGTGTTCGAGGCTGCCGTGCAGCTCGCGCACGTCATGGGCGCCTGCAGCCTGGTGCAGCCCGTCGACGTTCTGGGTGATGATCGCGTCGAGGAACCCGCGCTGCTGCAGTCGAACGACCGCGCGGTGCCCGTCGTTGGGGGCGGCGCGGGAGAACCGTTGCCAGCCGACGAAGCTGCGCGCCCAGTACCGCTGGCGGGCCGCGCTGGAACCGGTGAACTCGGCATACTGCATCGGCGTGACCTTGCGGACGCCCCCGGGTCCGCGGTAGTCCGGGATGCCCGACTCGGTGGAGATCCCGGCACCCGAGAGGATGACGACGCCACCAGCGCGGACGAGATCGGCAAGGGCCGCCAGGCTCGTCGCGGGGGTCACGGAGACGGGCACCGGTCCAGTATGCGGCGAGGTGCGGGTGCTCCGGGTCCCGGGTGGTATCAGCTGCCGCCGGGCTCAGGGCCGCGGTCACGGGCCGCGAACGGCGACGAGCACCGGGCCCCCGGCGTCCCTGCTGACGGCCACGTCGCCGTCGCGGTCGGTCCGATAGACTTGGAACCCCTGGCGCTGCAGGGCCTCGAGGGTCGAGGGCGCCGGGTGGCCGTAGTCGTTGCCCAGTCCCACGCTGATCACGGCCACGGGCGCCGGCAGGCTGGCGAGCAGCTCGTCGTCACGGTTGGCGGAGCCGTGATGCGCGACCTTGACGACGTCGACGGCGGTCCCGAGAGCCCGGCCGTCTCGGCGCAGCGCGCTGAGCACCTGGTGACCCGACTCTCGCTCGACGTCGCCGAGGAGCACGAGGTGAAGGCCGGAGACCGCGACGCTCATCACGACGGACGCGTTGTTGGGCACCGACCCCTCCCGGACCACCCGCTCCGGCCACCACACGTGCGCGGTGGTGCCGCCCCAGCGCAGGTCGTCACCGGCATACAGCTCCGCGAGCGGGGCGCCTGCCTCGGCGGCCCAGCGACGCACCTCGTCCCACTGGACGGCCGGCTCCCGCACCGGGGTGGCGAGGATCTGGCGCACCTGGCGCCCGTGCAGGACCCCGGGAAGCCCCTCGGTGTGGTCCGCGTGGAAGTGGGTGAGGACGACGGCGTCGAGGGTCTCGACGCCGAGCCGGGACAGGCACGCGTCGACCTTCGCCGGGTCCGGTCCGGCGTCGACGAGCAGCGCGCGACCGGGCCCGGTCGAGAGCACCAGTGCATCGCCCTGGCCCACGTCGCAGGCCACCATCTGCCAGCGCGCCGGGGGCCAGGTGAGGTGCCGCGTCGGCACCGCGACCGCCAGGCACGCCACGGTGAAGCTGATGAGCAGCAGGGGTCTGCGACGGCCGTGGAGCAGCAACCACGGGCCCGCGAGCACGCCCGCGAGGGTAAGGACGGCAAGCAGCACCGCGCCAGGTGGTCCGTCCGGCCAGGGCAGTGTCCCCATCGGCACGGTGGCGAACGTCCGGGCGACCCAGGCGATGCCGAGGGTCGGGACCGCCGCGACCCACGCGAGGGGCTCGGCGAGCGCCGTCCAGACCACGGACACCATGGCGATGGCGACGCCGGCGATCGTGGCCGGTGCGACGAGGGGGGCGGCGAGCAGGTTGGCGAGCACGCCGATGACGGTCACCGAGCCCTGCAGCAGCACCACCACCGGGGCGCACATCATCTGGGCAGCCACCGGGACGGCCAGCGCCGGACCCCAGTGCCGGACCCGTACGGGCAGCAGTCGCCCGATGACCGCGCCCCACGGATTGGCGAAGAGCAGCAGACCCAGCGTGGCGAGGGCGGACAGCGCGAAGCCGTAGGAGCGGGCGAGCCACGGGTCCCAGCAGATCAGCAGGAGGATCGCGGTCGCGAGGGCCGGGAGGCCGGCCCGCCTGCGGGAGGTGCTCATGCCCAGCAGCCCGACCGCGCCCATCACCGCCGCGCGGACGACGCTCGGCTCCGGCCGGACGAGGACGACGAACGCGGCGAGGATGACGAGGGCCACGAGGGGTCGCCCGCGCCGCCGCAGACCGAGCAACCGGCACAGTCCGAGGGCTGCCGCAAGGATCACCGCGACGTTGCTGCCGCTGACAGCGGACAGGTGGGTCATGCCGGTGTCGAGCATGGCGCGGGTGAGCTCCGGAGGGGTGTTCGCGGTGTCGCCGATCACCAGCCCTGGCAGTAGCCCCCGCGCGTCGGCTGGCAGCCCGGACGCGGCACCCCGGAACCGCTCCCGGACGTGGTCGGCAGCCTCGCCGAGGTTGCCCGGGGGTGCCAGCGATGCCGGCGCGGGGCCGGGGGTGAGGACAGCCACGACGTCGTCCCCGACCTCGGCGGGCGCGAGCCGACCGGTTGCCCGAACCCGCTCCATCCAGCGCAGACCGACCCAGGAGGTGTCGCCGAGGACCAGCACGGGCGTGTGGATATCGCTGCGCACGCCGCGCCCCGTGACGACATCTGCGTCGAGGCGGACGACCACCAGCGGCGTGTCCCCACGGGAGCCGGCCCGGCGGGGGACGACCTTGGGTTCGGTCCCCACGGTGCCCTCGACGGTGACCGTGGCCCGGTGGGCGGCCAGCTCGCGCACCGGTCCGACAGCGCGCAGCGTGCTCTGGGCAGCGAGGCATGTCAGCGCGAGGGCGGTGGCGACGCCGGTGAGGGCCGCGAGACGGGTCCATCCTGGGAGGCGGTTGCGGCGTCCGGCAAGAACGAGTCCACCGGCCGAGACGAGCAGACCCAGGGCAGCCAGCGCCACCATGGGCTCGGGCTGGCCGAGGGCAGCCGCAACGGCGCCCCACGCGGTCATGGCCGGGACGAGCAGCCGGACGTCGACGACCAAGGGAGCCGTCTCCGGTGCCGCGGTCACCCGCGCACCCGCGACCTGGTCCCCGGCGAGGCGCTTCTCGGCGGGGCCGGTCACCCCCCGCCCCCGCGACCTGATCCCCGCGAGCAGCTTCTCACCGAGGCCGGTCACCCCCCGCCCCAGCGACCTGGTCCCCGCGCGCGCCCTCGCGCGGAGGCCGGTCACCCGGCCCACCCGTTCCCCGGCGAGCCGCTTCTGCCGGGGGGGCCGGTCACACGCGCACCCGCGACCTGATCCCCGCGAGCAGCTTCTCGCCGATGCCGGTCACCTCCGCCAGCTCCTCGACCGAGGAGAACCTCCCGTGCGACCTGCGCCAGTCGATGATCCGCTGCGCGAGGACCGGACCCACGCCGGGCAGGCTGTCGAGCGCGGCGAGGTCCGCGGTGTTGAGGTCAACCGCAGCCGCGCCGGTCAGCCCGGTCGGGCGGCCCGCCCCACCAGGCGCCCCGGCTGCTGGAGCACCCGTCCCGCCCGGGCCCGGCCGACCTGCGCCCGGCGCCCCCGACACCCCCCAACCCGCTGGTGCCGTCTCCCCCGGCTTCGGGACGTAGACCTGCTCGCCGTCGGTGAGCACACGGGCGAGGTTGACGTGCTGCAGGTCCGCCGCCGGGAGCGGGCCGCCGGCCACGGCGAGGGCGTCGGTCACCCTCGCCCCGTCGCCGAGACGCACGACGCCCGGAGTCGCGACCTGCCCGACGACGTGGACCACGATCTCCCTGACCGGGGGACTGTCGGGGGGACTGGCCGGGGGAGTGGGGCCCGCGGTGCTGGTCGGCGTCGCGAACGCCGGGGGGACGGACCGGCCGACCACCCCGCTCGCCGGGGTCCCGCTCGCCTGGCCGGGCCGGGCCGCCTCCGGCTCCGCGGCTCGCTGGGCCAGCGCGACCCGCACCCCGAAGACGACGCCCGCACAGAGGAGGACGACCACGAGGGCGAGGACCGAGGCTCCCGACGGGCGGGTGCGGGCCCCCCGCAACGCCGTGGGGAGCGTGAGGACGGACGGGCTCCGGCCGCCCCGGTGCCGACCCCGCGCACTCCCCCCCGGCGAGGTGGGGCTCGCGTCGGGGACACTCGCCGGCGGGCCGGACGGCACCCATCCCCCTTCCGCAGGATCCGGCTCGGTAGGAACCCAGCCGCCCGCCGTCCGCCCGGGCCCGTACCTCGGATCCTCCGCCGCGGGCTCCGGACCGCCCGCCGGCTCCGGACCGCCCGCCGGCTCCGGAGCGCCCGCGGCCGCCGAACCGGCCGCTCCGGCCGGGCTGGCACGTGCCTCGGCGAACATCGCGACCACGCGCTCGGGCAGCTCGAGAGCGGGGCGGTGACGCGGCATACCGGGACGGTAGGAGGACGCAGCCGCACGCAGCCGTCCCGCTGCTCGCCCTGTGGATGGTGGGCCCCAGCTCCCGGGGACGTGGACAAGGGACCGAGTGCGTCAGCTGGGGCGCGGGGAGACGGCCACGGCGATCGCCCCGGGCCCCACGTGGGCGCCGACGACGGCGCCGAGCTCCGCGACGACCACCCGGTCGGCGCCGGGCACACGCGCCCGCAGCTGGTCGGCCAGCGCTTCGGCGCGCTCGGCCGCGTCGAGGTGCTGCACCGCCATGTCGACCCCGCCGGACATCACCGCCTCGGCAGCCGCGCTCACCGCGATCTCGGTCATCCGCGCCAGTGCACGGTCGGCCGTGCGGACCCGCTCCACCGGTGCGATGCTCCCGTCCCGGACCTGCAGGATGGGTTTGATCGCCAGCGCCGACCCGAGGAGCGCCGACGCTGAGCCGATCCGGCCACCCCTTCGAAGGTGCTCCACGGTGTCGACGTACAGCAGCACGGTCGCTCCCGACGACCGCGAGAGAGCAATAGCGGCAACGGTTTTCGCATCGGTGCCGAGGGAGGCCGCCTCCCCTGCCGA
This sequence comes from Lapillicoccus sp., assembly GCA_051000455.1. Lineage (GTDB taxonomy): Bacteria > Actinomycetota > Actinomycetes > Actinomycetales > Dermatophilaceae > JBPCOG01. Next base: position 9,903 of record JBPCOG010000425.1, read on the forward strand.
GAGCACGGCATACCCCATCGCCATCCCGAGTGTGCGCGAGTCGACCACCTCGACGGGGACGGGGGACTGCTGCGCCGCGAGGGTCGCCGACTCCCACGTGCCCGACATTGCGCCGGAGAGGTGGACGGAGACGATGGCCGTCGCTCCGGTCTGCGCGGCGGCCCGGTACGCGCCGAGGAACGTCTGCGGCGAGGGGCGCGAGGTGCTGACGCGGCGGTGCCGGCGCAGGGCGACCGCGAGCTCCTCGGCGGTGATGTCGACGCCCTCGGCGTACTCGTGCCCGTCGAGGACGACGTGCAGCGGCACGACGGTGATCGGCACCGGCGCCGCGGCGAACAGCGCCGCCGGCAGGTATGCCGTGGAGTCGGTGACGAGGGCAACCCTCACCTCAGGCAGGCTAGCGGTGGGCCGGGAGGGCGCGTCGCTCACGCCGGGACGACGTTGACCAGCCCCGGTGCGCGGACGATGACCGTGCGGATGCCCGCGCGGGTCGCGGCCCTGACCTTCTCCCGGCCGAGGACCAGGTCGCGCAGATCGTCCTCGGAGATGTCGGCGGCGACGTCGACCCGGTCGCGGACCTTGCCCCTGATCTGGATGACACAGGTCACCTCCTCGTCGACGAGGAACGCCGGGTCGGCCACCGGGAAGTCGACGTAGGTGACCGTCGCGTCGTGACCCAGCCTGGCCCAGAGCTCCTCGGCGATGTGCGGCGCCACCGGCGCGACCATCACCACGAGGGCCTCGACGGCGGCGCGTGGGACGACCTCCAGCCTGGTGAGCGCGTTGTTGAGCTCGATGAGCTTCGCGACTGCCGTGTTGAAGCGCAGTCCCTCGTAGTCCTCGCGGACACCCGCGATCGTCCGGTGCAAGGCCCGGAGAGTCGCCGTGTCCGGTTGGCCGTCACTCACCCGGAGCTGCCCGGTCTGCTCGTCGATGACATTGCGCCACAACCGTTGCAGGAAGCGAAGGGACCCGACGACGGCGCGGGTCTCCCACGGGCGGCCGAGCTCGAGCGGCCCCATCGACATCTCGTAGACCCGGAACGTGTCAGCCCCGTAGGCGTCGTACATGTCGTCGGGACTGACCGAGTTCTTCAGCGACTTGCCGATCTTGCCGTACTCACGATGCACCGGCTGGCCCTGCCAGGTGAACGTCGGGGCCGAGGAGGCGACGGGACGGGGCTGCTCGACGACCTCTTCGGCAGGGACGTACTGTCCCCGCGTGTCCGTGTAGGCGTAGGCCTGGATCATCCCCTGCGAGAAGTACTTGCGGAACGGCTCCTCGCTCGAGACGTGCCCGAGGTCGCGCAGCACCTTGTGCCAGAACCTGGCGTAGAGCAGGTGCAGCACGGCGTGCTCGACCCCCCCGATGTAGAGGTCGACGCCGCCTGGGTCGGCGCAGGCCTCCGGAGCACCGGCGACCGGGGTGGCCCGGGGACCCATCCAGTACCGCTCGTTCTCGCGGTCCACGAACGCCTCGTCGTTGGCGGGGTCGAGGTAACGGAAGTAGTACCAACAGGATCCGGCCCAGTTCGGCATGGTATTGGTCTCCCGGCGGTAGCGCCTGACCCCGTCCCCACGCCCGAGGTCGAGCTCGACGTTGACCCACTCCGGCACCCGACCGAGCGGCGGCTCCGGCTCGCTCTGAACGTCGTCCGGGTCGAACGTCTTCGGCGAGTAGTCCGGCACGTCGGGCAGGGTCAGCGGCAGCATCCCGTCGGGCAGCGGGTGCGCCGTCCCCTCCTCGTCGAAGACCACCGGGAACGGCTCCCCCCAGTAGCGCTGCCGGCTGAAGAGCCAGTCCCGCAGCCGGTAGTTGACCGTCCCTCGGCCGGCACCGGTGGCCTCGAGGTGATCGATGATGCGTTCCCTCGCATCGGCGACGCGCAGGCCGTTGAGGGACACGACGTCGTTGGCGGAGTTGACCGCCTCGCCGTCCCCGACGTAGGCCCGGTCCTCGGGGTGGCCGGGGCCCGGTTGCACCGTCCGGACGATCGGCAGGTCGTACCTCACGGCGAAGTCCCAGTCACGCTGGTCCTGTCCGGGCACCGCCATGATCGCCCCGGTGCCGTAGCCCATGAGCACGTAGTCGGCGACGAATACGGGAATTGCCTTCCCGTTCAACGGGTTGGTCGCGAACGACCCGGTGAAGACGCCCGTCTTCTCCTTGTCGTCCATCTGCCGCTCGACCTCACTCTTGCGCGAGGCTGTTGCACGGTATGCCGTGACAGCCGCGAGCGGGCCGACGGCGGAGCCTCCCGCGGCCGGGTCCGCTCCGGTCGGGGTGCCCTTCCACGAGTCCTCGGTCCCCTCGGGCCAGCCGCCCGGTGGGACGAGCCGGTCCACCAGGGGGTGCTCGGGCGCGAGCACCATGAAGGTCGCGCCGAAAAGAGTGTCCGGTCGCGTCGTGAATACCTCGATGCCCTCCTGCCTGCCGTCCACGTCGGTCACCGGGAAGGTCACCCGAGCGCCCGTGGAGCGCCCGATCCAGTTGCGCTGCATGACTTTCACCCGCTCCGGCCAGTCGACCCGGTCCAGGTCGTCGGCGAGGCGGTCGGCGTAGGCCGTGATCCGCATCATCCACTGGCGCAGGTTGCGCCGGAACACCGGGAAGTTGCCCCGCTCGGACAGCCCCTCGTTGGTGACCTCCTCGTTGGACAGCACCGTGCCGAGACCCGGACACCAGTTGACGGGCGCCTCGGCGGTGTAGGCGAGCCGGAACCCGGCGAGGACCTCTTCCTGCTCCCGAGGCGCCAGCTCCCCCCATCCCCTCCCTCCGGACACGGTTCGGTCACCGGACGCGAACTCGGTGACGAGGTCGGCGATCGGCCTGGCGCGGCCGGTGCCGCCGTCGTCGCGCACCGCGTCCGGGTCGTACCAGGCGTTGTAGATCTGCAGGAAGATCCACTGCGTCCACCGGTAGTAGTCCTCCTCGATGGTCGCGAAGGCGCGCCGGTTGTCGAACCCGAGACCGAGCCGGCGCAGCTGGCGCCGCATGACGACCATGTTGTCCTCGGTCGTCTTGCGCGGGTGCTGGCCGGTCTGCACGGCATACTGCTCGGCGGGCAGGCCGAACGCGTCGTAGCCGAGGGCGTGCAGGACGTTCTTGCCGGCCATCCGGTGGAACCGGCTGTAGACGTCGGTGGCGATGTAGCCGAGCGGGTGACCGACGTGCAGACCGGCGGCGGACGGGTAGGGGAACATGTCGAGCACGAGCAGCTTGGCGCGCCCGGCCACCTTCTCTGGCTCCGCCCACGGCCCGGCCGGGTTGGGGGCGTTGAAGGTGCCCTCCTCCTCCCACCGGTCCTGCCAGGCGAGCTCGATCTGCCCGGCGAGCGCCGCGGTGTAGCGGTACGGGGTCTCGTCGTTCATCCTTGTCCAGTCCTCGTCGTCGGCCGAGCCCGCGCCGGGTGGGTCACCGGGGCATCGGCGGGTCGGGCAAGAGAAATCCCCTCACGCAGGAGGGGAGGCCGCGCCGATGCCGATGTGTCTCGACGCTGCTCAGCGCGGCCGCCCGAGAAGCAGCAGGCGAGCCATGGGGCAAGGCTAGCGCAGCCCTGCACCTCGGCCGCGGGTCACCGTCGGTCGGGCACGGCGCCGGGCCCCGCCGCATCGACCCCGGTCCTACACTGGTGGCAAATGGAGTCCTTCCAGCACACCGTGACCGAGGCCGACACCGCCGAGCGGCTCGGCAGCGGGGACATGCCGGTGCTGGCGACCCCGCGGCTGGTGAACTGGCTCGAGCGCGCCGCCTACGCCGGAGCCGCCCGCAAGGTGGGCGAGGGGCAGACGAGCGTGGGCACGCTCGTGAGGATCGAGCACGTCAAGGCGACACCCGTAGGGGGCACGGTCACCGTCCGCTGCTCGAACCCGGTCAGTGACGGCCGGCGGCTCATCTTCCACATCACGGTGACCGACGAGGCCGGTGACGAGGTCGCCACGGGTGAGGTCCACCGCGCGCTCGTCGACCGGGATCGGTTCATGAGGCGCTTCGGCTGCGCCCCGAAGGCATGAGGCCCACGCGGGACGGTGGAGTCAAGGGAGTGGAGCTGAGGGGACTCGAACCCCTGACCCCCTCCATGCCATGGAGGTGCGCTACCAGCTGCGCCACAGCCCCGAGCGAGCGGTCTCGCCGGCATCCCCGCGAGGGGACTGCGCGAGTTTAGCCACTCAAGGACTCGCCCCCCAAATCGTCCGCCAGGGCTGCTGTCGTCCCAGTCGGTCGTCGCCGGGGTCCCGCCAGCAGCCGAGCGGCCGCGTCAGGGTGGACTGGCGGCCCCCCGGTTCCACGCGGCGATCCGCCAGACCGGCGGCACGTCGGCCGAGAAGGTGCGCCGCACCTCGACGAGCTCCGCCCAGTGACAGTTGTCCAAGCCCCGCAGTACCTCGTCGGCGACGCCCTGGTCGAGACCCACGAGCGCCGCTGCGGCCACCCGGCCGGACACGCCGTGCGCGACCACGAGTGCCGTCTGGCCGGATCCGAGGCCGCCCACCAGCTCGTCCAGAGCCTCGGTGACGCGGACCGCCAGCTCGGCGCGGGTCTCCCCCGTCACCCCCTTGCGGACGTCGTCGCCCCGGTCGATTGCCTCGAGCACGCCGCCATACCGCGCCTGGACGACCGCGTGGCTCATGCCCTGCCACTGCCCGACGTGTACCTCGCGGAACCGGGAGTCCAACCGGACCGGGACGCCGACCAACTCCGCCACGGCCCGGGCCGTGTCCGCCGCACGTCGCAGGTCGCTCGAAACGATGACCGACGGACGGTATGCCGCGAGCACCGGGGCCGTCGCCGTTGCCTGTTCGCGTCCGATCGCCGACAGCACGGTGTCGCGATGTCCCTGCCAGACGTTCGCAGCATTGTCGTCAGTGCGACCGTGCCGAAGCACGATGACGCGGCGCGGCTCCGGATCCGTCACTCGGCGGCCACGAGAGCGCCGCCCTCGTGCTCGTCGTCCTCTTCGTCGCGGTCGTCCTCGTCGTCCTCGTCGTCCTCGTCGTCATCATCGTCACCATCGTCACCGTCGACGGCGACGTCGACAGCGGCCGGCCGGGGCGGTGTCTCGAGCGCAGCCAGGTCCACCTCGGGGCAGTCCCTCCAGAGCCGCTCCAGCTGGTAGAAGTCGCGCTCCTCGTCGTGCTGGACGTGCACGACGATGTCGCCGAAGTCGATGAGCACCCAGCGGCCGTCACGCTCACCCTCGCGGCGCAGCGGCTTGCAGCCCTGCTCGCGTAGTCGGTCCTCGACCTCGTCGACGACAGCACCGACCTGTCGTTCGTTGCTCGCCGAGGCGATGACGAAGACGTCGGTGAGGGCGAGCTGCTCGCTGACGTCGATCGCCACGACCAGGTGGGCGATCTTGTCCTCCGCCGCGGTCGCGGCGACCTTCGCGAGCTCAAGGGCACGGGGGGTGGCGGGCACGGGTCTCCTACGGGTGCTGGGCGGTCGTTGCTGCGGACACTGCCGGTCGGCGGTCCACGGGGGGCGCAGCCCCCCGTGCGCCGGTGGGCGGGGGGTCCACGGGGGGGGAAGACCCCCGCACGTCTGTGTGCAGAGGGGACATCTTGCCGTCCCTGACCCCCC
>JBPCOG010000124.1:0-7046 GCA_051000455.1 Lapillicoccus sp.
CCACCAGATGGTGGAGGACGAGCTGGCCAGCTTCATCAAGTGGACTGTGTTGATCGAGGGCGCCGGTGTGGTGGGATCGTTCGTCACCTTCGGCGCCGCGGAGGTCCCCGCGCAGGCAGCCGAGGCCGCCGAGGTCGCGAACCTGGCCACCCGGGTGATCCGGATCCTGCAGAAGCTGATCGAGCTCGCCCGGCTGGTGGCCACGAAGATCGGCAGCCTGCTGAAGAAGGTCACCGAGATCGCCGGCAAGCTGAAGAAGATCCTCGGCGCCAAGGTCGAGAAGGCCCTCGCCAAAGTCGGCAGGAGCATGCGGCCGCTCAAGCCGGCGGCGAAGAGGCCGAGCGTTGAGGACCCCAAGCTCAACAACTACGTCGACCAAGTCTACAAGGGGGTCGAGAACCCTCAGCGCGTGGGCGATGGCACCACGATGGACGCGATCCGCGAGGAGCTGAGGACCGGGCGGCCCGTTCACGGCAAGGGACACATCCGCAAGGGCGAAGAGCTCGTGCGCGGCCTGACGAAGTGGTTGCAGAAGAACGCGGGCGCCGCTGCGCAGGATCGTCGGACGGCGGAGCGACTCGTTGAGGAACTCAAGAACGCGCTGGAGGGACGATGACGGGCAGACATGCGCTGGTTCACCGCGTGGTGGCCGAGGTCCCTGCGCTGGAGCCCCTGCTGAGCGAGCACCTCGACGACATGGACGGCGAGCTGCTGCCCCATCTGCTCTTCTATGACTTCACCAGGTGGGCGCAGGCACAGCCGCGGGACAGCGAGGACCTCTCTCGCTTCCTGGCGGTGCTGGAAGACGCCTACGCCGGCCAGGACATGGACCAGCGGGAGGTCATCTACGTCTCCTTCCTGGAGAACCTCGACCCTTCCTCGCCCGTCTTCGACCTGCTCGGGCAGCGTCTCGCCGGGGACGCCCGGGACTTCCGGGCCCGCCCGCCGGAGTCAGGTCAGTGAGCTGAGGTCGTCAGGGACGTCGATCGCGTTGCGCTGCAGGGCCTCGAGGGGAACGACGGCGACAGCGCTCTCGTGCGTGCTGGCGAGCACCACCGGCGCGGGGACCCCGTCCTCGTAGGCCTGTAGCCAGCGCGCGGCGACGACGCACCACCGGTCGCCGGGACGCAGCCCCGGGAAGCGGTACTGCGGGATCGGCGTCGACAGGTCGTTGCCGACGCTGCGCTGGTGCTCGAGGAACTCGGCGGTCATCACGGCGCACACCGTGTGGCTGCCGAAGTCCTGCGGGCTGGTCGTGCAGCTCCCGTCGCGGTAGAACCCGGTCAGCGGGTCGAGGCCGCACGGCTCCAGCGGGCCCCCCAGCACGTTGCGCGCGTCCATGGGCCCACGGTATGCCGTGGAGCACGCCCCCGGTGGGTGCACGGCATACCCGGGTGGTTTCATGGGCGCATGACGGTCCACGGTGAGTTCGCGCCCAGCCCGACCGACTGGGTGCGCGAGCAGGTCGAGCAGATCGAGGCGGCGGGGGACACCGCAGCGGTGGCCATAAAGGGCCTGCAGGTGGTGCTGCTGACGATGCGGGGGGCCTCGTCCGGCAAGGTGCGCAAGGTCCCCCTGATGCGGGTCGAGCACGCGGGACGGTACGCCGCGGTCGCCAGCCAGGGAGGTGCCCCGAAGCACCCGCAGTGGTACCACAACCTGCTCGCGCACCCCGACATCGACCTGCAGGACGGCACCGAAACCCGGCCGATGCGGGCCCGGGAGCTCGACGGGGCGGAGCGGCACGAGTGGTGGCTGCGCTGCATCGAGGCCTACCCGCCGTATGCCGAGTACCAGGTCCGGACCCAGCGCGAGATCCCGGTCTTCCTCCTCGAGCCGCACACCGGGGGCGAGCCGGTGGGCTGAGCGACTAGCATCCGAGAGCATGAGCACCCCGCACCGCACCATCGGCTCCGGTCCGCGCACCGTCCTCTGCCTGCCCGGCTGGTTCGGCTCCTCCAGCGGCTGGGGGCACGACTTCTGCCACATCCTCGACCAGAAGCAGTTCACCTACGTGTTCGCCGACTACCGCGGATACGGCGAGCGGATCGACGTCGACGGGGAGCACACCATCGACGAGATCGCCCAGGACACCATCGCCCTGGCCGACGAGCTCGACGCGTCGACCTTCTCGCTCGTCGGCCACTCGATGGGTGGCATCGCGGTCCAGCGGGTGCTGGCCCTGGCACCGGAGCGGGTCGACGCGATGGTCGGGATCAGCCCCGTCCCCGCGTCCGGAGTGCCGTTCGACGAGCAGGGCTGGGCGCTGTTCTCGGGTGCTGCCGAGTCGGACGAGAACCGCGCGGCGATCATCGACCTGACGACCGGCAACCGGCTGACGAGGACCTGGATCGACGCGATGGTCGCCACCTCGGTGGAGCGCTCGACCCGCGAGGCGTTCGGGCACTACCTCGACGCGTGGGCCAAGACCGACTTCGCCGAGGAGCTGTCCGGCTCGACGGTGAGGGCACTCGCGGTCGTCGGGGAGCACGACCCGGCCCTGGGTGAGGAGACGATCCGCGGCACCTGGATGCAGCTCTACCCGGGCTCCGGGATCGAGGTCCTGGGCAACGCCGGGCACTACACGATGTACGAGACCCCGGTCGCCCTCGCCACGGTGGTCGAGAGGTTCCTGCGCGGGTGAGACCCGGATGAGCGGCACCCGGGCAGGCGTGGCGACGGCATACGCGCGGCTCACCGACGAGGAGCGCGCGGCAACCTGCCTGGTCCACGACCCCGGCACCTACACCTCGGGAGTCCCGTATGCCGCGCTCGCGGCGTTGCGTGACCAGCACCGGCTCGTCCCGGTCGCCGAGCCGGAGCTGCCGGGGTGGACGGAGGGGGCCGGCTACTGGCTGGTCCTGCGCCACGACGACGTCGAGCGGGTGCTGAAGGACCCGGGGACGTTCTCCTCGGGGCTCGGCGGCACCCAGATCCGTGACCCCGCCAACGAGTCCGACCTGGCCTACGTGCGCCGGATGATGCTCAACATGGACCCGCCGGATCACTCGCGGCTGCGCCGGATGCTGGGGCGGTCCTTCACCCCGAGGGCTGTCGCCCGCCTCGAGGTGCAGGTCGCGGCGCACGTGTCCGGGATCGTCGACCGCATGCTCGGCGAGGACGCCTCGGGCGAGTGCGACTTCGCCAAGGACGTGGCCGCAGACCTGCCGCTGCTCACCCTCGCCGACGTGCTCGGGGTGCCGGCGCAGGACCGGTGGCTGATGTTCGACTGGTCCAACCGGGTCATCGGCTGGCAGGACCCCGACTACGCGACGAGCACGGCGTTCGACGGGCGGACCGGCACCGACCTCGCCAGGGACGCGTTGCGGCTGCGTCCCTCCCCGGGGCCGGACGGGCTGATGCCCGACCCGCGCTCGCGCCAGGGGATGCCGGACCTCTATGCGTACGCCAACGGCCTCGGTGCGGCCAAGCGCCGCCAGCCCGGCGAGGACGTCATGTCGGTCCTCATGGCCCAGCGGGACGACTCCGGCGGCTCGGTCACGGTGGAGGAGTTCGAGAACCTCTTCTGGCTCTTCGCCGTCGCCGGCAACGAGACACTGCGCAACGGGATGCCGGGCGGGATGCACGCGCTGCTCGTGCACCCGCAGGTCCAGGCGCGGCTGCGCGAGGACCCGTCCCGGGTGGGGGACGCGGTGGAGGAGATGCTGCGATGGTGGACGCCGGTGATGACCTTCCGCCGCACCGCCGCCCGTCCGGTGCAGCTCGGGGACGCGGTGCTCGAGCGGGGGGACAAGGTGGTCGTGTCCTTCGCCTCGGCCAACCGGGACCCGGCCGTGTTCGAGGACCCGGAGCGTTTCGACGTCACGCGCAGCGGCCGGGCGCACCTCGCCTTCGGGCACGGGCCGCACTTCTGTCTCGGCGCGCACCTCGCCCGGGTGCAGATGCGGGCGCTGTTCACCGAGGTACTGACCCGGACGAGCTGGCTCGAGCCGGCCGGGGAGCCCACCTGGCTGCGCTCGAACTTCCAGCGCGGCGTCAAGCGGCTCCCACTGGCCTGGGCACGCTGAGCTCAGGCCTTGTCGTCGGGGACGCCCAGCGCCGCAGGTTCCTCCGGCGGGCTCACGGCATACCGAGGTATGCCGCCTGCACCCTCGGGTCCTCACGCAGCGCCGGCGTGCCAGCCTCGATGACGACGACGCCCCGGTCGAGGACGTAGCCGCGCGAGGCGACCCGGAACGCCGCCGTGGCGTTCTGCTCGACGAGGACCAGCGTCGTGCCGGAGGCAGCGAGCGCGACGAGCTTGTCCGTGACCTCCCGCACCGCGAGGGGCGCCAGACCGAGGGAGGGTTCGTCGAGCAGCAGCACCCGCGGTCGCCCCATGAGGGCACGCCCGATCGCCAGCTGCTGCTGCTGGCCGCCCGACAGGGTGCCAGCGAGCTGCCGGTCCCGCTCGCGCAGCACCGGGAACAGGTCCAGCGTCCGCTCCATCTCCGCCGCCGCGCCCCGGCGCCGGCCGTATGCACCGAGCTCGAGGTTCTCGCGGACCGTCAGAGCGCCGAAGACCTGCCGCCCCTCCGGAACGAGGACCACCCCGGCACGGGCCCGTCGCTCGGCCGGCCAGCGGGTGATGTCGGCACCGTCGAGCAGGACGCGTCCGCCCCGCGCCGGGAGCAGCCCGGAGACCGCCTTGAGCAGCGTCGTCTTGCCCGCACCGTTGGGCCCGATGGTGCACACCGCCTCACCCGACCCGACGGCGAGGGACACGCCGTGCAGCGCCTCGATCCGGGCGTAGCCGGCCCGCATGTCGCGCACCTCGAGCAGGTGCGTCACTCCGGCTCCACCTCGCCGAGGTAGGCGGCCCGCACCCTCGGGTCGGACTGGACCGCTGCCGGCGTCCCGTCGGCGAGCAGCGTGCCGTGGTCGAGGACGACCACCCGGTCGCTGACCTGCATGACGGTGGCGACGTCGTGCTCCACGAGGATGACGGTCAGGTCCGACTGGACGAGGTCCCGGAACAGCCGCGCGAGGTCGGCGCTCTCGGCCCGGGACAGGCCGGCGAGCGGCTCGTCGAGCAGCAGCAGGCGCGGTCGGGTGGCGAGCGCCCGGGCGATCTCGACCCGCCGCTGCAGCCCGTAGGGCAGGTTGGTGACGGTCGTGCCCGCGAGATGGGCGACGCCGACCCGCCCGAGCAGCGTGCGCGCCTCGTCCTCGTGGGTGCCGCCAATGGTGCGGCCCGGGGCGGTGCGGCCCGGGGTGGCGCGGCGCGAGGGGACTGGCAGCAGGGTGCGCCAGAGCCCCCCTCCTCCATCAGCCGCCGCCGCGGCGACGGTGACGTTGTCGAGCACCGTCAGCGAGCCGAACACCTGCAGGTTCTGGAAGGTGCGGGCCACACCGCGGCGGGCGATCCGATCAGATCGCTCCCCGGTGATGACGTCGCCGTCGAGCAGGATGCGCCCGGACGTCGGCTCGGTGACGCCGGACAGGATGTTGAACAGCGTGGTCTTGCCCGCGCCGTTCGGTCCGATGAGGCCGAGGACGCCGCCCGCGTCGTGGCGCACGCTCACCTCGTCGACGGCGGTGACCCCCCCGAAGCGCTTGGTGACCCGTTCGAGGACGACCTCGACCGGGCCGGTCACGGCTGGCCCCGGCCCGCGGGGGGCCGTCGTCGGAGGAGGTCGCTGATGCCGCCCGCCACCCCGGTGGGCAGGAAGAGCAGCACGAGGATGAGCGCCACCCCATAGACGACGATCTCGAACTGCCCGCCGACGTTCGGCGCCACGCGGGGCAGGACCTCCTTCGCCGCCTGGGTGAGGGTGATGACGATGAACGCGCCGACCGGGGCGCCCCAGACGGTGCGCAGGCCGCCGATCGTCGCCATGATGAGCAGCTGCAGGGACAGCAGCAGGTCCAGCGTGTGGTAGTCGACGAACGTCACCCAGTGGGCGTAGAGGCCGCCGGCCAGCGCAGCGCGCACCGCAGCGAGCACGAACACGGCCCGCTCGCGGGCGGCGATGGGGACCCCGCACGCGGCCGCCGCCACGTCGCTGTCCCGGATGGCCCGGAGCGAGAGCCCGAACGGCGAGCGCGTGACATGCCAGGCGAGCAGGAGCACGGCAACAAGCACCCCGGCGACGAGGTAGTAGAAGCCGAGGTCGGTGTCGAGCGTCAGCGGGCCCAGCGCCAGCTTCGGGATGTCGACGATGCCTTCCGCGCCGCCCGTCACGGGCAGCTGCTTGGAGACGTAACCGAGGACCAGCCCGAGGGCCAGCGTCGCGAGCGCGAGGTAGTGCCCACGCACCCGGAAGATGAACAGCCCCACCAGGTATGCCGTCACACCGGCGAGTGCCATGCCGACGAGCAGCGCGAGGAAGGGTGACAGGGCACTGCGCGACGTGAGGACGGCTGAGGTGTAGGCGCCGATCCCGTAGAACGCGGCCTGGCCGATGGAGATCTGGCCCGCGGCCCCCGTGAGCAGGGTGAGACCGACGGTGGCGATGGACAGGATGGCCATCTGCACCGCGGTCGACATCGTGTAGAAGGGCACCCTGGTGAAGACGGCCGGAACGAGCAGGAGCACGGCGACGAGGACGGCGAAGGCCAGGACGCTGGGCCACCACGACGTGGCCGATCGTCCCGGCGCCGCCGTAGCAGCGCGGTCCGTGCTCACACCCGCACCGCCGACGCGCGGCGCAGCAGGCCCTCCGGGCGCAGCAGCAGGACGAGGAAGAGGATGGTGAATGCCACGGCGTCCTTGTAGCCGGAGGGCAGGTGGCCCGCAGCGAGGGACTCGACGATCCCGATGAGCAGACCACCGGCCACCGCGCCCTGCGGCGAGGCGAGCCCACCGACCACGGCTGCCGTGAAGCCCTTGAGACCAAGGCCGATCCCGATGCCGGCGTCCGGGCTCTGCAGGGGGGCCAGGACCACCCCGCCGATGGCACCGAGGGCGGCGGCAAGGGCGAAGGCGAGCAGCGACATGCGCGCGGGGCTGATGGCGCAGATCCGCGCGGCCTCCTCGTTGATGGCGCAGGCCCGCATCGCCTTTCCGGCGGTGGTGCGGGTGAGGAACAGCCACAGCGCCACCA
>JBPCOG010000071.1:0-10705 GCA_051000455.1 Lapillicoccus sp.
GGACGTTCATCGTGGCCTGCGGTCCGGCGGTGTTGACGTCGACGCGGCGCCGCCAGGCGACTCGGTCACGGACCAGCTCAGCCGCCAGCTCGACCGCTTCGGCCAGCGGAGCACCGGCGGTCTCGGAAAGCGCCCATGCCTGGGCGACGAGCCCGACCTCCGGGATCGCGGTCTGCGCGGCGTGCCTGCGCCAGACCGGCGACAGCGGCAGCCCGGCAAGCGCGGCGTCCCGCAGCTCACCTACCCACCCCGAGCGGGCACCGTCCCCGTCGTCCGTGGCGCTGCGGACGGCGACAGCCGGTGCGAGTCCCGCTCGGAGCGCGGGCGCCACCGCGTCGAGCAGGTCCAGTACCTCGCTGATCGCCCGCGCCTCCCTACGGCGGGGGGACGCTCTGCCGACGGGGGACGACCTCCGGGACGCGGCTGCCTGACCAGGGTCCACGCATCTGCGGGTGCCGGACAGCGGGCTCCCGTCCCGCAGGAACCCGCCCCCGGGCAGCACCCCGGCCCCAGCTCGACCATTAACGCCGGGCCACACCATCAGGGACACGAAGGTGAGCAGACCAGCAAGAAGCGCGTTCATGCGACCCCGTCAAGCAGCTGGCGCAAGTCAGCGGTGGCTGGTCCTCGCTCGGTGCGACCGCCCCGCTGGCTCAGGGCGGTGACGATCTCGGGGGGGCCGGCCCGGTTACGCCGCACCACGCCGATCGACTCGATGACCCGCCTCGGTCCGCCCGCGACGACGTCCCGGCGCAGATGCAGGACGAGGCAGACGGCGCTCGCCAGCTGGGTGTGGACCGCCGTCGGGTCAAGGCCCGCGAGCGCTCCGAGCGCCTCGAACCTGGCCACCACGTCGGGAGCGGCGTTGGCGTGCAGGGTCCCACAGCCGCCCTCGTGCCCGGTGTTCAGGGCCGTCAGCAGCTCGCGCACCTCGGCTCCGCGCACCTCTCCCACGATGAGCCGGTCCGGTCGCATCCGCAGCGCCTGGCGGACGAGGGTGGTCATGGTGACTTCGCCGTGCCCCTCGACGTTGGCCGGTCGGGCCTCGAGCCGCACCACGTGGGCATGGTCCACGCGCAGCTCGCGCACGTCCTCGACGATGACCAGCCGCTGCCGGGCGGGTGCCGTGCCGAGCAGCGCCGCGAGCAGCGTCGTCTTGCCCACCCCGGTGCCTCCGCTGATGACGAAGGCCACCCGGTTCTCGATGATCGCGCGGAGCACCGGAGCCCAGGCGGGCGGGAACATCCCCAGCGTCCCCAGTCCCTCGAGACTGGGCTGGGACCGGGCCGGGACGCGCAGGGTGAGGTGCGGACCGCCCGCCACCAGCGGGGGCAGCACCGCGTGCAGCCGGACACCGGAGGGGAGCTGCCCGTCGACGTAGGGCGCGGTCTCGTCAAGCCTGCGGCCGGCCAGCCCCGCGAGCCGAACCGCGAGCTGGCGCTGCACCTCGGGACCGCCGACGTCGACGTCGACCTGCTGCATCCCGTCCCCGCGGTCGACCCAGACGCTGCCGTCGCCGTTGACGGCGACGTCGGTGACGCGCTCGTCCTGCAGCAGCGGCTCCAGGGGGCCGGCGCCGAGCATCCGCGCCTCGAGGGCCCGGCGCGTCGCTGAGACGCCGGCGGACCCCAGCGTCACGACGTCGGTGTCGACGACCTCGGCGAGCACTCGCTGGTCGGGTGGCCGTCCACGCCGGATCTGCTCCCAGACCGAACCGGCCAGGCTCATCGGGCGGCCTCGGCCCGCACCCGCGGCACCGCACGGGCGAGGATCCGGTCGGCCAGCTCCACCATGGGTCCGCGGGACCGGGCGCCGGGGGCAATCCCGTGGAGCAGGTCGGCGCCGATCCGGGAGTCCTCCCCCAGCCAGCCCACGACCGGCAGGTCCACCGAGTCGGCCACCAGCCCCTGCAGCTCCCCGGACTCGCGGGCGCCCCGCAGGCACACGAAGACCTCGTCCACGGCGCTCGCCACCCGTCTGCTGACCGCCGCGAGCGCGGACAGCTGTCCCACCGTCGAGCCCGCGAGGACGACGGCGAGCGTGCACCGCTGCAGCGCGACGGCCGTCAGCGGCCCGTCCCGCGGGACGTCCAGGACCAGCAGCTCACTGTCCCCGGCGAGTGCCCGCAGCACCTCACTGACCACGTCCGCACCCGGTAACCGCTCGTCGCCCCGCCCGAAGGAGAGCACCGACACTCCTTCAGCCACGGGCAGCCGTGCCCGGAGGGCGGCACCGTCGGAGGAGCCGGCGAGCGCCGCAAGGTCGGCCCACCGCAGGCCCGGCTCCAGCTCGATGCCAAAGCACACGTCCAGGCCGCCGCCGAGGACGTCGAGGTCGGCGCAGCACACGTGCAACCCGGCGCGTGCGCCCCGGACGGCGACGGCAGCGGCGAGCGCGGAGGTCCCGACGCCTCCGGACGCCCCGAGCACGGCCACCACCGTCGAGCAGTTCATCCAGCCACCCTGCGCCGTCCCCCAGAGCCCGGACGGCGTCACACCCGGGGCTGTGGACGGTGCATCGTCGCCGCTACCGGGTGTGGACCCCGCCCACAGATCGGCTGCCCGCGCACCAGACTGCCCCGCCCCGCGCGCGCTGCCGCCTGCCCGCACACGAGGACCGCTGCCCCGGGTGTGCGACGGCCCCCGTCAGGGGACGACGGGGGCCGTCTGCCTGCGCGCCGACCCCTGGGGGGAGGGGCCGTGCGCAGGTGCACTCAACCCAGTAGGGAGCGCCAGACGATTCTCCGCCCCGAGGGCGGGCGAAGCAAACCACGACGCGCCGTTCCTGCGGCGAGTGTGACGCAGATCGCGCCGGGGGCGTCACGACAGCCGATGGCACCCCGCGCGGGGGCGAGGTGCCACCGGACACCGTGCCGCGCGTGGGTTACCAGGCGTGCACTCTGTCCGTCGCGGCGGGTGGACCCCGCCAGCGATCTCGTCCATCAGTGGACTGCCCGCACGTGGGTACCCGACGGCTTCACGGTGGCCTGTACGGGGCGGTAGGCCCCAGACCTGTTCTACTCCTCGCGGGCGCAGAAGTGAATACCCTGCCGGGGGTGCATCACCGTAGCCGTCCTGCCAGGACCGCGTCAGCGACGCGCGCGCCCTCGGCCGCCGCCGCCACCATCGCCTCCGCGCAGTGCGTGAGCCACAGGGCGACGCCCGGCCCGGAACCGGTCGCGTATGCCGTGAGCGCGCCGAGGTAGGCCGGCCCCCCGCCGGCGCGGTGCCCCACCTCCGGAACCGCGACCCCGGTGGGATCGAGGCCACTGGCCTGCACGAAGGCGCGTTCCATGGCCCGCGCGACGACCCCGTTGCCACGGACGAACGGGCGGATGGAGGCGATCTCACCGTGCAGGATCGCGCCCACCAGCAGCGCCGGGGCCGCACCCGGCCGCGCCAGGACGGAGGACAGCCCGGCGAGGCGTCCGGAGACGGCCGCGGGCGGGGGAGCCGGTCCCAGGTCCACCAGCTCGAGGGACGTCTCCCCGGCCGCACGGGGGCGGCCGACCTGTCCCGCGGGCAGCACCCCCGACATCGCCGCCACGTGCAGCCGGGCCATCGCCTGCAGGGGGGCGGGAAGCACCACGGCGCGGACGCGCTCGGTCTCCGCGGTGGCCCGGACCGCGCCGCGCAGCACCAGCAGTCCGGCGTCGGGGGGCTGCGGCCATGGCACCGCGCCCCGCACGAGGTCGCGCACCCTGTCGACCGGCAGGTCCACCCCCTCCAGGGCACCGCTCGCCTGGGCCCCCCGGACCCGGGACTCGGCGGCCGCCTCGGGGGTCCGCCGTCGCAGCGCCTCGTGCCAGCGCAGCTTGGTGCAGGCCTCCCGGGCCGACTCGATCGCGTCGGCGACGCCCGGGAGGGCGAGCAGGACCGCCAGGGACTGCTCGATCTCGACCATCCCGCCAGCGTAGGTCCGGGCCGAGCCTGCTCAGGGGCACCTACAGTGCTGGGGTGCCAGTGGTCCTGAACGCCGTGGAGGTGCTCCTCGTCGTGGCCGTGGGAGTTCCCGTCCTGCTCGGGCTCATCCTCTGGCTCGCGCGCCGTCGCCGATTCGTCTCCCCGGTCGACCGCGCGACCTACGAGACGCTGCACACCGCCTCCCTGGCGAGCCGGTACCTGCGCGACGGCCTGACCCCCGAGGGCGCCGCCAAGGCCGCCCGACAGCTGCGCTCGATGCTCGGCACCCGGGCCATCGCCATCACCGACACGAGCGCCGTGCTCGCGTGGGACGGCGAGGGAGCCCACCACCGGACGGGCGCCCGCGCCCACGCGGACGCGGTTCTCACTTCGGGCCGCACCCTGGTCCTCGGTGACTCCGACATCTCCTGTGCGGACCCGGACTGCGCCATCCGCTCAGCGGTCCTGGCGCCGGTCGTGGCCGACGACCGCGTTGTGGCCGCGCTGGCGGCATACGGGCCGGCTGCGTCCACGGGTCTGGTGCGCGCGACCGAGGAGGTTGCCCGCTGGGTCTCGACGCAGGTCGAGGTGGCCGAGCTGGGCCGACAGCGGACCCGGACGATGGAGGCCGAGCTGCGCGCCTTGCGCGCGCAGATCAGCCCGCACTTCGTCTACAACTGCTTGGCCGCGATCGCCTCGTTCGTGCGTACCGACCCGGACCGGGCCCGTGAGCTGCTGCTCGAGTTCGCCGACTTCACCCGCTACGCCTTCCGCCGTGGCGGGGCCTACACCACGCTGCAGGACGAGCTGCGCAACATCGAGCGGTACCTCGTCCTGGAGAAGGCCCGGTTCGGGGACCGGCTCGTCGTCTCCCTGACGATCGCGCCCGAGGTGCTCGCCGTCGCCATCCCGTTCCTCGCGGTCCAGCCCCTCGTCGAGAACGCGGTCCGCCACGGCCTCGAGGGCAAGACCGGCACCGGTCACGTGACGATCACGGCGACCGACCTCGGAGCGACAGCGGAGATCACCATCGAGGACGACGGCATCGGCAGTGACCCGGAGGTGATCCGCGCCGTGCTGGCGGGCGAGAGCGACGGCGACGGCGTGGGGCTCGGCAACGTCGACGCCCGGCTGCGCCAGGCCTTCGGTGACCAGCACGGGCTCGTCGTCGAGACCGGGGCCGGGGCGGGGACCAGGGTCAGCTTCCAGGTGCCCAAGTACGCTCCCGGGGTCCACCCGGGGTCGTAGCCTGAACCGCATGCCGCCGACCGCGCCGACCCCGCCGACCGCACCGACCGCGCCGACCAGGCAGCCGCGCGGGCCGCTGTGCGCCCTGCTCGTGGACGACGAGGCACCCGCACTCTCCGAGCTGGCGTGGCTGCTCGGACAGGACGCGCGCATCGGCGAGATCCACCTGGCCGCCTCGGGGACCGAGGCGCTGAGGGCCCTGGAGGTGTACCCGGTCGACGTCGTGTTCTGCGACATCGCGATGCCCGGCCTCGACGGGATGGACCTGGCCAGGGTGCTGGCCCGCTTCACGGAACGGCCGCAGATGGTCTTCGTCACCGCATACGACGAGCACGCCGTCGACGCCTTCGAGCTGGACGCGACCGACTACGTCATGAAGCCGGTCCGCGCCGAACGGCTGGCGCAGGCGGTTCGCCGGGTCGTGGCCCAGTCCAGCGACCTGGGCGCCCCGGCGCCGCGGCGCATGCCGCCGGACGGAGAAGCCGACGAGACCATCCCGGTCGAGCTCGGCGGGGTGACGACCTTCGTCCACCGCAGCGACATCCGCTACGCCAGGGCGCAGGGGGACTACGCCCGGCTGCACACCGGGACGGGGTCCCACCTCCTGCGCATCTCGCTCAACGCGCTGGAGGAGCGGTGGAGCGAGCACGGGTTCGTGCGGATCCACCGCTCGACGCTGGTGTCGACGGCGCACATCACCGCCGTGCACGTCAGCGCGGGACGCGCGACCGTCAACGTGGGCGGCGAGCAGCTCGAGGTGAGCAGGCGGCATACCCCGGCGCTGCGCGAGCGACTCCTGCGCGTCGGGCCCCGATGAGCACCCCGGCCCCGGCTGGCGTCCCGAAGCGGGTCCGGGTGACCTCGCCCCGCCGGGACGCGCGGCCGCGTGCGGAGGGACGGCCGCGCGCGCAGGACCTGACGGAGCAGACCGGCTTGGGCGAGGTCTACCTCGCGGCGCTGCTGAGGGCCCAGCTGCGGCTGGCCCTCGCGGTGCTGCTCGTCGTCGCTGCGGTCCTCGGTGGCCTTCCGCTGCTCTTCCTCACCGTCCCCCAGGTCCGGGACGCGCACGTCGGACCGGTTCCGCTGCCGTGGCTCGTCGTCGGCGCACTGCTCTACCCGCTCATCGTGCTCGTGGCCCGGGCCTATGTGCGGGGAGCGGAGCGGATCGAACGTGAGTTCGCGGACCTGATGAGGGCCCGGTGAACAGCCCGTACGGCGTCGTCGCCATCGCCACCGTCTGCCTGACCACGCTGGTCATCGGGGCGTTCGGGCTGCGGCTCTCCCGCACGACGAGCGACTTCTACGTCGCCGGCCGCAGCGTGACGGCCCGGTGGAACGCGTCTGCCATCGGCGGCGAGTACCTCTCTGCCGCCTCGTTCCTCGGCGTCGCCGGCCTCGTCTACGCGCTCGGGCCCGACATGCTGTGGTTCCCGGTGGGCTACACGGCCGGGTACCTCGTGCTGCTCGTCCTCGTCGCCGCCCCCCTGCGCCGATCGGGGGCCTACACGCTGCCCGACTTCGCGGAGGCGCGGCTCGAGTCGAGACGGGTGCGCGCCCTGGCGTCCGTGCTGGTGGTCGGGATCGGGTGGCTCTACCTGCTCCCGCAGTTCCAGGGCGCCGGGCTCGCCCTGCACACGGTCACCGGGGCGCCGCAGGGCCTCGGCAGCCTGCTCGTCGCCGTCGTCGTGCTCGCGAACGTCGCGGCAGGCGGGATGCGCTCGATCACGCTCGTCCAGGCAGTCCAGTACTGGATCAAGCTCGCCGCGCTCTCGGTACCGGCCTTCGTCCTCATGTGGCTCTGGCTGCGCGCCGGCCAACCGGCCCCCGACGTGCCGCTGGCCCCGTCCGGCGGGGGTCCCTGGTCGCAGCCGCTGAGCGGGTTCGGTGGCCGGGAGCACCCCGTGTACGCCACCTACAGCACCATCCTCGCGCTCTGCTTCGGGACGATGGGCCTGCCCCACGTCCTCGTGCGCTTCTACACCAACCCCGACGGGCGCGCCGCGCGCCGGACCACCCTCATCGTGGTGGCCCTGCTCGGGCTGTTCTACGTGTTCACCCCGGTCTACGGGGTCCTCGGTCGCGTCTACCTCCCGCAGCTGCCGGTGGGCGCCCGCGCCGACTCTGTCGTGCTGCTGCTGCCCGAGGCGGTGGCACCGGGAGCCCTGGGCTCCGTCCTCTCGGCGGTCCTCGCCGGGGGGGCCTTCGCGGCGTTCCTCTCGACCGCCTCCGGCCTGACCATCTCGGTGGCCGGCGTCATCGCCCAGGACCTGCTCGGCCCCCGCCTCCGGCGCCGGCCGGGCAGCACCCTCTCCCGCGTGCAGACCTTCCGGCTCGCCTCCGTCGTCGCGGTTCTCGTCCCGTATGCCGCGAGCTGGCTCTCCCCGAACGTCAGCCTCGCGGACACGGTCGGGCTCGCGTTCGCCGTGGCGGCGTCCACGTTCTGCCCGCTGCTCGTCCTCGGCGTGTGGTGGCGACGGCTGTCCGTCCCCGGGGCGGCGGCAGGACTGGTCGTCGGGGGCGTCCTTGCCCTCTCCGCGACGACGACCACGGTGTTCGGCTGGGCCGGGTCGGCGGGACACGGCTGGCTGAACGCACTGCTCGCGCAGCCGGCCGCCTGGACGGTGCCGATCGCGTTCCTCGTCGCCGTCCTCGTCTCCCTCGCGACCCCGTCGCGGATCCCTCCGGGCACGGCCCGGACCATGGTCCGCCTGCATGCACCGGACGAGATGAGCGTCGACCGGAGCTGACGCCGCACGGCCCCTAGGACTCGCGGCGTGACGGCCGGGCGCGCGACCTTCGGGCGAGCGACCGCCGGGCGCGCGAAGCGCGCCGCTCGGCGCGCGGCCGACCACCGCTCGGCGCCCGCGGAGCCCACCCGGCGCGTGGCTCCTTCTCCCGGCATACCGGGCGGTTCACAGTGATGACAGTGCTGCGGGAACGCCCGCAGCCGCTCCGCCGACCTTCCGGAGGTGCCGCCCGTGAGCAACGCCGCCCACGACGTCCGCGACGACCGCGCCGCGAGATATCTCGAGGTTCAGCAGTCCGAGGAGTTCGGCAACCTCCGTCGCCGGTTCCGCAGGTTCGTGTTCCCCATGACCGCGCTCTTCCTGGCGTGGTACTTCCTCTACGTCCTCTGCGCAGCCTTCCTGCCCGACTTCATGGCGACCAAGGTCTGGGGGAACATCAACATCGGCCTGATCTTCGGGCTGCTCCAGTTCGTCTCGACCTTCGCCATCACCGTCGCCTACGTGCGCTGGGCCGACCGGAACTTCGACACGGCCGCGGCGCAGCTGTGCGACCGGATGGAAGGTGGGCAGCTGTGAGCGCCCTCATGCCCATGGCCACCAACGTCGGGAACCCGACGATCAACATCGCCATCTTCGTCGTCTTCGTCCTCATCACCCTCGCGATCGTCATCCGGGCGTCGCGCCACAACAAGTCCGCCGCAGACTTCTACGCCGGGGGCCGCGCCTTCACCGGTCCGCAGAACGGCATCGCGATCTCGGGTGACTACCTCTCCGCGGCCTCGTTCCTCGGCATCGCCGGGGCCATCGCGCTCAACGGCTACGACGGGTTCCTCTACTCGATCGGGTTCCTCGTCGCGTGGCTCGTCGCCCTGCTGCTCGTTGCCGAGCTGCTGCGCAACACCGGCCGCTTCACCATGGCCGACGTCCTGTCCTTCCGGCTGCGGCAACGTCCGGTCCGCACCGCCGCAGCCATCTCGACCCTCGTCGTCTGCCTCTTCTACCTGATCGCGCAGATGGCCGGCGCCGGTGGGCTCGTCGCGCTCCTTCTCGGGGTGGACAGCAGGGTGGGACAAAGCATCGTCATCGCCGTGGTCGGCGTCATCATGGTGACCTACGTCCTCGTCGGCGGCATGAAGGGCACGACGTGGGTGCAGATCATCAAGGCGGTGCTGCTCATCACCGGCGCCCTGGTCATGACCGTCTGGGTCCTCGGCAAGTACGGCTTCAACCTCTCGCAGGTGTTCGACGGGGCGGTCAAGGGCTCGGGCGCGATCGGCGACAAGATCCTCAACCCCGGGCTGCAGTACGGCAAGACGACGACGAGCAAGATCGACTTCATCTCCCTGTCGCTGGCGCTCGTCCTCGGCACCGCGGGCCTGCCCCACGTGCTGATGCGCTTCTACACCGTTCCGACGTCCAAGGAGGCCCGCAAGTCGGTCGAGTGGGCGATCTGGCTGATCGGACTGTTCTACCTGTTCACCCTCGTCCTCGGCTACGGCGCGGCGGCCCTCGTGGGACCGGCCGAGATCAAAGCCGCGCCCGGTGGCGCCAACTCGGCGGCGCCGCTGCTCGCGTTCCACCTCGGCGGGGAGATCCTCCTCGGGCTCATCTCGGCGGTGGCGTTCGCGACGATCCTCGCGGTCGTCGCCGGCCTGACCATCACGGCGAGCGCCTCGTTCGCCCACGACGTCTACGCCAGCGTCCTCAAGCGCGGCCAGGTCAGCGCGGACGGTGAGGTGAAGGTCGCCAGGTCCACGGCGCTGGTCATCGGCGCGCTCGCGATCATCGGAGGGATCTTCGCCAACGGGCAGAACATCGCCTTCCTCGTGGCGCTGGCGTTCGCCATCGCCGCCAGCGCGAACCTCCCGACGATCCTCTACTCGCTCTTCTGGAGGCGGTTCAACACCCGGGGGGCGCTGTGGAGCATCTACGGCGGCCTCATCACCGCGGTCACCCTGATCGTGTTCAGCCCCGTCGTCTCCGGCAAGGCGGCGGCGGCGAACGGGAAGAGCCCCTCGATGATCACCGACCCAGCGGTCGACTTCCACTGGTTCCCGCTGGACAACCCCGGCCTGGTGTCCATCCCCCTCGGCTTCCTGCTCGGCTACCTCGGGACGATCACCTCCCGGGAGCACAACGAGGCGAAGTACGCCGAGATGGAGGTCCGCTCGCTGACCGGGGCGGGCGCGGAGAAGGCAGTCGCGCCCCACTGACGGACCTGCGAAGCGGCAGCGCCCCGGACCGACACGGTCCGGGGCGCTGTGCTGTCCGCGGCTGTCAACGCGAGTCGGTCCTGCGGCGTCTATCTGCTGTCCCGAGAGGAGGACACACCATGACACGTCGTCATCGCACCACCATTGTCCGCTCGTCGATCCTGGCCCTGCTGCTGGGCACGGTTCCGACCGTCGCACTCACGGCCTCCGCGGCGAACGCCGCACCATACTGCGGCATCCACTGGGGCTCGCTCGCCAAGAGCACGGGCACCATGACCACCGCTCCGCTCGTCAACGTCCGTTCCGGCCAGCACTCGTGCTACGACCGGCTCGTCGTCGACATCGCCGGCCCCGCCGCGGGCTACTCGGTGCAGTACGTCGACACCGTCCTCGCCGACGGCTCCGGTATGCCGGTTGCCCTGCGGGGAGGCGCCCGGCTGCAGGTCGTCGTGAAGGCGCCGGCCTACTCGTCGAACGGCTCGGCGACCTTCGTCCCCGCCAACAGGGCCGAGGTCGTCGGCGTGGCCGGCTACCAGACCTTCCGGCAGGTGGCCTGGGCGGGCAGCTTCGAGGGCCAGACCACGCTCGGGCTCGG
>JBPCOG010000217.1:0-2759 GCA_051000455.1 Lapillicoccus sp.
GACGTGCTCGGTTCGCGGACCGGGAGGGTGACCGGAGCGCCGTCTGCCGTCACCCGCAGGGCCGCCACGGCCGGTTGGGCGCCCACCAGACCAGGGATGCCGGCGACCACAGGCGCAGTGATGTCCAGGACGGCGACCGGCGACCGCAGCCGCAGCTGCTCGAGGACCTCGATCGCACCATTCGCGCCCGGCTGGGCGAGAACGTGGATGCCGACCTCGGTCAGGCCCGGCCCTGTCGAGGCTGCGATGCCGGCCCCCAGCGGCGGGGGAGTGGAGGTCACCGGCGAGGTGGTACGGACTCCCGACGGAGTCGTCGCCGTCGACGGGGTTGGAGTCGCGACGGTGGCTGTGGCGGCCGAGGCAGGCCTCGTCGAGGTAGCCGTGTCCGAGGGCCGGACCGCGACCGTCGGCAAGTTGGTCGTCGAGCGAAGGACGAGCGCGATCTCGGCGAGGACGATCACGGCGAGTACGACAAGGAGTCCCTTGCCCCGGTCCCACCGCATCTGCCCACGCCCTCCCTGGCGCTGACTCAGCCCGGGTGTCCGGAACCAACCGCTTTGTCCGAGAAGGGAATCGCGACCGGGGGCACCCTGCCCCCAGCCACCATAGACGCCCCGGTGGTTTCCATCCCGGATTTGATGAAAACCCCTCCGTGGTCTGCTCTCCGGGACGAGACTGGCTGCACGCCCGACGTGCAGCGTGGCGCCGAACCGCACCTCAGGAGCAACGATGACCTCTGTGACCCGGCCCCGAGTCCTCCTCGTCGCCATCTGCGCGGCTGTCGTGGTGCCCGTGACGCCGCTCACCGCGGGGGCGGCCGGCGACACCGCGACGGTCTACATCGTCCAGGGGGTCGCGGACTCCCGGATGGCGGTCACGGTCGACGGCACCCTCGTCGCGGGCGACGCGGCGGCGAAGGCGGTCATCGGTCCGTTGACCCTCTCGGCAGGTCAGCACACGGTCAGCGCGAAGGACCCGAGCGGCAGTGCGGCCGTCTCCGCGACCGTGACGCTGACCGCCGGGACCAGCGTCGACACCGTGCTGCACCGCCAGGTCGACCCCTCCAAGCCGCCGGCCATCACGGTCTTCCCCAACGACCTGAGCCCCGTGGTCGCGGGCAACGGCCGTCTCGTGGTCGCTCACACTGCCGCCGTCGGACCAGCGGACGTGCGGGTCAACCAGAAGGTCCTCTTCGCCAACATCGCGAGCGGTGAGGCGTTGACCCTCACGGTGCCGGCCGGGACCTACCCCGTGGACATCGTCCCCAACGCGACAACCGGTCCGGTGGTCCTCGGACCGATGGACCTCCCGGTGGGAGGCAACGCGTTGACCCGGGTCTTCGCCCTCGGGGTTGCAGCCACCTCCTCGATGGACGCCATCGTGCAGGTGCTGCCCCTCGCGACCCGAGGCGCCGGGATGACCCCGAGCGGTGTTCCCGCCGGCGACGGCGGCCAGGCGGTGGCGCTGATGGCCGGCTCCGACGGTTCGGACCGACAGGGGCTGATCGGTCTGGTGGGCGTGCTGGGGGCCGCGGTCGTGGCGCTCGCCGCCTGGCTGCGCCGCCGCCCCGCCAAGGACTGAGGGTGCAGTTGTGGGGCAGCCGGGACGCCCTCGCCCGCCCCGCTCGGGGACGTCGGGGCCTGGTCTGGCGTGACGTCCTCGTGGCCGCAGTCGCCACGGCGGTCGCAGTCCTGTTCACCTCGTGTGCCGCTGCGCCCGGGCGCGAGGCTCCGCCGCTGCAGGCAACGCCGCCCCCGCCGGCGGTGCCAACGTCACAGGCTGCCCAGGCTCCGTCCGCAGCGGGCTCCGCGTCTCCACCGGCGGCGGCGGAGGAGCCGAGCCCCGCTCGCACGGCGCGCGTGGGGAGCACCCAGCGACGCACCTTCGCGCCGACGCAGATCACCCTGAATGCCCATGGTGACGTCGCGCGCACGTCGGTCACCGTCGTCGACACCACGGCAACCGGCGAGCTGGGCCTGCCCCAGGACCCCGGGGTCGTGGGTTGGTGGCAGAGCGGGGCGCTGGCCGGAGAGGCCTTCGGGAGCGTGGTGCTCGCAGGGCACATCGACTCCCGGACGCAGGGCCTGGGTTTCTTCGTCAGGCTGCTCGGCGTCGGGGTCGGTGACACCGTGGAGCTGAGCAACGGCGTGCTCCGGGCGGGCTACCGGGTCACCGCCACCCGAAACGTTGACAGGGCGGTGCTCGTCACGGGCACCGACACGTTCTCGCAACGGGTACCCGGCCGGCTCGTGCTCATCACCTGCGCGGGGCCCTTCAACCAGACCACCCGGCACTACCAGGACAACCTCGTCGTGACCGCCGAACCCACCGGGCCGGCGACGCCGCTCGGCTGAGGACCCGGTCACCGAGAGGCCCCTCGCCTCCGACGGGGCGCTCGCCGCACGGCGTGAGCGGCTCGCCGGCAACTGCCCCCAGGACTGCCGCGAAGGCCCGGTCCCCCCAACGGGACCGGGCCTTCGGGGATGCGGCCATGGCACGGGCTCGCACCCTCACCCTTGGGCGGTCCGCTTGCCGGCCTCGGCCAGGCCCGACGGAAGCACCCACTCGGGCAACCCTACCAACCCGACGACCTGACGCATCTCCTCGAGGTACTGCTCCCCGAGCGAGCTCTCGGTCAACGGGCGCGACGGCGTCGCCGCCTTGCCGGTGCAGCGTGACGGCGACCGAACCGAGGGGTCTCGCGCGTCAGCGGAAGGTCAGCTGGATCACCTCCAAAGCGAGCGCCAGAGCCAGCCGTG
>JBPCOG010000027.1:0-5767 GCA_051000455.1 Lapillicoccus sp.
CAGCAAACTGGACCAGCCGGGGTCAGCGGCCGAGGAACTTCTCGAAGCCCTTGGGCAGGTTCGCGGGGTCCAGGGCGGGCGCGTCGGGTCCGGGAGCGGACGGCATACCGAAGGCGCTGTGCGCCCCGGCCGTCCCTGCCGCTGCCGTCTTCTCGGCGGCAGCGCGGTCC
This sequence comes from Lapillicoccus sp., assembly GCA_051000455.1. GTDB lineage: Bacteria > Actinomycetota > Actinomycetes > Actinomycetales > Dermatophilaceae > JBPCOG01. The sequence continues at coordinate 171 of JBPCOG010000027.1, forward strand.
TCGGCAGCGCGCTTCGCGGGGTTGCCGCTCCTGCCCTTCCGGCGCTGCTGCGCCTGCTTCCCGCGGCGCGCCCCGAGACCCGGCACCGCGGGCATCCCCGGGAGGCCCGGCCCACCTCCGCGGGCGAGGCTCTTCATCATCTTCTGGGCCTGTCCGAACCGCTCGAGCAGCTGGTTGACCTCGGGGACCCCCACTCCCGACCCGCGGGCGATCCGGGCCCTGCGGGAGCCGTTGATCTGCTTGGGATGGGTGCGCTCGAACGGCGTCATCGAACGCACCATCGCCTCGACCCGGTCGAACTCGCGCTCGTCGAGGGCGTCGAGCTGGGCGCGCATCTGCTGCATCCCCGGCATCATCCCGAGCATCGCCTTGAGCGAGCCCATCTTCTTGATGGCTGCCATCTGCTGGAGGAAGTCGTCGAAGGTGAAGTCCTCCTCGGCGAGGAACTTGCGGGCCATCTCGTCGGCCTCGCGCTTGTCGAACGCCTTCTCAGCCTGCTCGATGAGCGTGAGCACGTCACCGAGGTCGAGGATGCGGCTGGCCATCCGGTCGGGGTGGAACACCTCGAAGTCCTTGGTGTTCTCGCCGGTCGAGGAGAACAGGATCGGCCGGCCGGTGACCTTCGCGACCGACAGCGCCGCGCCGCCACGCGCGTCCCCGTCGAGCTTGGACAGCACGACGCCGGTGAAGTCCACGCCCTCCTGGAAGGCGAGCGCGGTCTCGACCGCCGCCTGCCCGATCATCGCGTCGATGACGAACAGGACCTCGTCCGGGGCGACTGCGGCGCGGATGTCGGCTGCCTGGCGCATGAGGTCGACGTCGACGGCCAGGCGGCCGGCGGTGTCGACGATGACGACGTCGTGCTGCCGGGCCCGGGCGTACTCCACCCCGGCCCGGGAGACCGCGACGGGGTCGCCGAACGAGCGGGTGCCCTCGCCTGCCCCGGTGACAGCGTCGTGGCCGAGGACGTTGCCGCGCTCGGGGGCGAAGACCGGCACGCCTGCGCGCTCCCCGACCACCTCGAGCTGGGTGACGGCGTTGGGCCGCTGCAGGTCGGCCGCGACGAGCAGCGGGGTGTGCCCCTGGTCCTTGAGCCACCGGCCGAGCTTGCCCGCCAGCGTCGTCTTGCCGGATCCCTGCAGCCCGGCCAGCATGACCACCGTGGGCGGGGTCTTGGCCAGCCGCAGCGGCCTGGTCTGGCCGCCGAGGATCGCGACGAGCTCCTCGTTGACGATCTTGACGACCTGCTGGGCGGGGTTGAGCGCCTGGCTGACCTCGGCCCCCAGCGCCCGGTCGCGCACCGCGGCCGTGAAGGCCTTGACGACCGGCAGCGCGACGTCGGCGTCGAGCATCGCCAGCCGGATGTCGCGGACCGTGGAGTTGACGTCGGACTCGGACAGCCGGCCCTTGCCGCGCAGGTTCTTGAAGGTGGCGGTCAGGCGGTCAGACAGGGAGGTGAACACCTGAGAACTTTATCCTCCGTGGGGGGCTGCTCTGTCGGGCTGGTCAGACCCCGTCGCACGTGTCGATGATCATCGCCACCGCCCGGGCCACCCGCGCCGGTGACAGCGGGCGGGCACCGAACTCGGTGACGTAGAAGGTGTCGAGGGCCTGGCCGGCATACGTGGCGATATGGGCGCTGCGGACGCTGAGGCTGGCCCGCGCCAGGGTGATCCCGATGTCGTGCAGCAGCCCCGGGCGGTCGGTCGTGCGCACCTCGATCACGGTGGCCGAGTCCGACGCGTGCGAGACGACGAGGGCGCGAGCCTGCCCGGGTGCGCCGGACGAGGCCCGGGAGCTCGAGGAGACCGTGGGCCCCCGACGCCGCCGGAGCAGTGCCAGCGGCTCACGGTCTCCCTGAGCGAGCCGGACCAGCGCCCGCACGATGGCCGCCTCGTCCGGGGGGCCCCGCCGGGCGTCTCGACGTGCCACTCGTTGGCGGCCACGCCATCGACCGTGCGCACGACCGCGGAGCGGACGATGAGGCCCTGGGCGGCGAGCAGGCCGGCCGTGTCCGCGAAGAGTCCCAGCCGGTCGCGATCGAACACGTCGATGCGGTGGGCCCCCCCGAGCGACGTCACGACGACGTGGGGCTGCCCCCCGACGATGCGGTCCGAGACCTCCTGCGGGATGAGCCCGGGTTCGATCACCTCGGCCGCGACCTCCTCACCGGGGCTGAGAGCCCGTCGTGCGGCCGCGACGAGCTTGTGCAGCAGCTGGGCCCGCCAGTCGGTCCAGGCCGCCGGGCCCGCCGCGCTGGCATCCGCCTCGGTCAGGGCGCGCAGCAGCTCCAACGTCGAGCGCCGTCCCTGCACCGCCGCGGACACGGCAGCGATGGTCTGCGGGTCCTCGCAGTCGCGCCGGGTGGCCAGGTCGATGAGGGTCAGGTGCTCCCGGACCAGGCGGACGACCAGGGCCCTGTCGTCGTCGGGGACCCCGAGCCGGGTGAGGATCTGCTCCGCGATGGGGGCACCGACCTCCGAGTGGTCGTGTGCACCCGGGACCTTGCCGATGTCGTGCAGCAGTGCTCCGAGCAGGAGCAGGTCCGGGCGCTTGACCTCGCGAAGCAGGCCGCTCGCATGGACGACCGTCTCGATGAGGTGACGGTCGACGGTGTGCCGGTGCACCGAGTTGTGCTGGGGGCGGCTGCGCACCGTCTCCCACTCCGGGATCCACCGCCCGACCAGTCCGGCGAGGTCGAGGCCCTCCCACACGCCGACCAGCCCGGGCCCGGTCGCGAGCAGGTCCCCGAAGACCGCGAGCGCCGTCGGCGGCCAGGGTACGGGCAGTGCCGGGCAGTTTGCCGAGAGGTTCGCCAGCGTGGCCGGCGCGAGGGTGACCCCGTTGCGCGCGGCGATGAGCGCTGCGCGCAGGACGAGCACCGGGTCGCTCGCGGGGTTGACGCCGGGCCCCAGGACAGCCTCGCCGTCGTGGAGGTAGAGCCCGAAGCCCAGCGGTGTCAGCTTGGGCCGGCGCGGACCGACCCGCAGCGTCCGGGCGCGCTGCGACTGGGATGCCCGGCGCAGGGTCTGGTCGAGCGAGTAGGCGATGACCCGCGCCGCGTTCGACACGTCCGTCAGCAGCTCGTCGGCGTCCTGGTAGCCGAGCAGGGCGGCGATGGGGTCGTGGTCCTCCCGTCCCAGCCGGTCCCGTCCCCGCCCGGTGACGACGTGGATCCCGTCCCGCACGTCGAGCAGCTTCTCGTATGCCGCGTCGACGGCGCCGTGCGGCCGGTCAGCCAGCCAGGCGGCAGTCAGTGCCCGCAGCACGGTCATGTCCCGCAGACCGCCGCGCGCCTCCTTCAGCTCGCGCTCGATGAGGTGGGCGAGGTCGCCCTGACGGGCGTGGCGGGCGGCCAGGGCCTCCTGCAGCTGCGGCAGCCGGATGCGCGCGTTGGCCCGCCAGTCGTGCGCCACCGTGGACCGCGCCGCGTTGACCACGTCCTCGTCACCGGCGACGTGGCTGATGTCGAGCAGCCCCACGGCCGCCGACAGGTCACCGCTGGCCACGGAGCGGCACTGGGCCACCGTGCGGACACTGTGGTCGAGGCGAACGCCGGCGTCCCAGATGGGGTACCAGACCCGCTCCGCCAGGGCGTTGAGGCTGGCGGGGTCCAGTGCCCTGCTCTGGTGGACGAGGACCAGGTCGTAGTCACTCAGCGGACCACCGTCACCCCTGGCCAGGCTGCCGACACAAGCCAGGCCGACCCCCGGGGTGTCGCGTCCCGTCGTCGCCTGTCCCCAGACGTCAGCGAGCCAGCTCCGCCCGAAGGCGGCGAGCGCCGACCGGCGCGCGGGGCCGGCACCGGGGGTGGCGAAGGTCCGGGTCCCGGCCAGGTCGAGCCGTCGCGCTTTGAGGTCGCTCATGGCGGGGTCGCTCCTTCCTGGTCGGTCCCTGGCGGGGGGGACGGAGCGGGCGGTCGACCGGGTCCCGTCCGGCAGACCGTCAGAGCGCGTCGTGCCCTCGCTCGCCGGTCCTGACGCGCACGACGTCGTCCACCGGGACGGACCAGATCTTGCCGTCGCCGATGCGACCGGTCTGGGCTGCCTTGAGGACCACGTCGATGACGCTCCCCGCGTCGAGGTCGTCGACGAGGACCTCGACGCGCACCTTCGGGACGAAGTCCACCGTGTACTCGGCACCGCGGTAGACCTCGCTGTGCCCGCGCTGGCGACCGTAGCCGCTGGCCTCGCTGACGGTCATGCCCGAGGCGCCGTAGGCCTCGAGGGCCTCCTTCACCTCGTCGAGCTGGTGGGGTTTGATGATCGCGGTGATGAGCTTCACGGCCGTGCTCCTTCCTCGGTGAGCTCTGCCTCGTCACCGGCGGGCGCTCCCGGCGACGGCGCGGTCTTGGTGGTCACTGACGTGCCCGCGGACGTGCCTCCGAATCCGGCCTGGGCGAAGCCTCCTCCGGAGCGAGTGCCGCCGAACCCCACGAGGTCGTAGGCGGTCTCCGCGTGCTCCGCCAGGTCGATGCCCGCGACCTCGCCGTCCTCGTCGACCCGGAAGCCGAGCAGGGCGTGCAGGATCCTGCCGATGACGTAGGTCAGGACGAAGGAGTAGGCCAGCACGGCGAAGGCAGCGACGGCCTGGCGCCACAGTTGGTCCACCCCGCCCCCGAAGAAGAGGCCGTTGACCTTCGCGGGGGCCTGCTCGGTGGCGAGGAAGCCGATGGCGAGGGTGCCGACCAGACCGCCGACCAGGTGGACGCCGACGACGTCGAGGCTGTCGTCGAAGCCCAGCTTGAACTTGAGCCCGACGGCGTAGGCGCAGGCCGCGCCGGCCACCACACCGAGGACGACCGCGCCCACGGGGTTGAGCGACGAGCACGCGGGGGTGATGGCGACCAGGCCGGCGACGACGCCGGACGCCGCACCGAGGGAGGTCGCGTGCCCGTCACGGAAGCGCTCGGTGAGCAGCCACCCGAGCATCGCTGCCCCGGTCGCCGCGAGAGTGTTGACCCACGCGACCGCCGCCGTCGTGCCGGCTGCCAGCGCGGACCCGGCGTTGAAACCGAACCAGCCGAACCAGAGCAGGCCGGCGCCGATCATGACGAGGGGGAGGTTGTGCGGTCGCATGGGGTCCCTGCGGAAGCCAACCCGCTTGCCGAGTACCAGTGCCAGCGCCAGACCTGCAGCACCGGCGTTGATGTGGATGGCGGTCCCGCCGGCGAAGTCGATGGCCTTGATCTGGTTGGCGATCCAGCCGCCGCGCTCGGCCGCCGCGCCGTCGAAGGCGAAGACCCAGTGGGCGATCGGGAAGTACACGATCGTGGCCCAGACCACCGTGAACACCAGCCAGGTCGAGAACTTCGCCCGGTCCGCGATGGACCCGCTGATGAGGGCCACCGCGATGACCGCGAAGACCGACTGGAAGGCGACGAACGCCAGCGAGGGGATGGTCCCGACCACGGCGTCCGGCGCCATCAGCCCCTGGAGTCCGAAGAACTGCCGGGGATCACCGACGACACCGCCGATGGAGTTCCCGAACGACTGGCTGTACCCCCACAGCACCCAGACGACCGAGACTGTCCCCAGCGCGGCGAAGCTCATCATCATCATGTTCAGGACGCTCTTGGCCCTGACCATCCCACCATA
>JBPCOG010000187.1:0-6191 GCA_051000455.1 Lapillicoccus sp.
TCCCCGTCCAGGATGACCACGGCCGCACCCGAGTCGTGCACGAGCTGCGCCAGCTCGTGGGCGCTCGAAGACGGGTTCCCGAGCACGACCGCCGCACCGGCAGCCAGCGCGCCGAGGTACACCTCCACCCACGCCACGGAGGTGGGCGCGACGAGCAGGACGCGGTCGCCGAGGCTGACCCGCTCGCGTAGCCAGCCCGCCACGACGGCGCCGGCATCCCTGAGCTCGGCGAAGCTGCGGCTGTCGCCCTCGATGCTGACCGCCAGCCTGGTGGGATGCCGGGAGGCGGTCTCCCACGCCCAGGTGGCCAGGGTGCGCTCACTGCAGGAGAAATCCAGCCCCGGGCCACCGGCCAGGTGTCGTTCCCACGACGCATGGCTCCACTGCAGCCAGCTCCATCCGGCGCCTCCGTTCGCCCCGCTCACGGCGCCGCCCCTCGACGCCCTCGGCTGCCGGGCGGTGTCGGGGCCCGACCGTCCCACTCGCTGTTGTTGCAGCGCTCTGCCTCGAGCCGGTCCAGCAGGCCGTCGTCGAGGCTGAGCCGTTTGAGCTGCGCAACTGCCTGCACGTCGAGCTCCCGGATGTGGTCGACGAGCCTCGCGGCCTGCGCCCACGGGTTCTCGTGCACCTCGGTGAGCAGTCCGTAGCTCACCGCCTCGTCTGCGCTGACCCAGGGCGAGGTGAGCGTCAGCTCGAGCGCGCGGCCCCGACCCACCAGAGCCGGCAGGATCCAGCCGCCGACAACCAGCCCGTGGCCGGGACCGACCCACTGCCAGCGGGCCCGTGGACCTCCGATCCGAAGGTCCGCTGCCGCCGTGAGCTGGGCACCACCGCCCACGGCTGCGCCCTCCACGACCGCGATCACCGGACCGGGTCGGGTGATCATGAGCCGGTAGCAGGCATACAGCTCCGCACTGATCTGCCGGCGCACCCGGGCTGTGACCTTGAGGTCGGCACCGGCACTGAAGATGTCCGCGTCGGTGCTTCCGAGGACCAGGGTGGTCGCGGGCTCGGACTCCAGCGCAGCGCGCAGCGCTCGCGCCGTGCCGATGCCGAGCGCGTTGCGCCGCTGCGGACCGTCGAGGAGCAGACGCAGCGCGCCCCGCCACCGGTCTGTGCGCACCTCGGTCATCGGTCCATCCCTCAGTGAGATTTGAGATATGGTATACCAATCTCTGACTGTGGAGATCGGAGCACAAGAGAAATGAAGCCAGCCCCGTTCGAGTATCACCGGGCCTTCTCCGCGCAGGAGGCGGTCGGCCTGCTCGGTGAGCTGGGCGAGGAGGCGAAGATCCTCGCGGGTGGTCAGAGTCTGGTCCCCATGATGAACTTCCGGCTGGCCCGGCCGACCGCGTTGATCGACATCAACGCGGCCCGGGAGCTGGATCACGTGACGCGCGAAGGCGATGCCCTGCGCATCGGCGCGCTCACCCGCCACCGCACGCTCGAGATGCTCAGCGGGCCGGAGATCGACCGGGGGTTCGCCCTCCTGCCTCGTGCTGCGCGCTGGGTCGGCCACTACCCGATACGGGTACGAGGAACCATCGGCGGGAGTCTGGCCCACGCCGACCCGTCGGCGGAGTGGTGCCTGCTGGCCCGGATGTTCGCCGCGCTCATCACCGTGCTGGGCCCCCGCGGGCAGCGGCAGGTCCCGGCGGCGGAGTGGTTCACCGGCTTTCTCACCACCGCGTGCGAGCCGGACGAGGTCGTCGTGGAGATCCTGTTCCCCCGGCCCCGTGAACACGCGGCTCTCACGGAGTTCGCCCAACGACAGGGCGACTTCGGGATAGCCGCAGCCGCCGTCGGTCTCGACGTCACGGACGGAGTCTGCTCGGACGTCGCCGTCGTGATCGGTGGCGTGAGCGGTGAGCCCTACCGCGCGACTCAGGTCGAGCTTGCCGTCCAAGGAGAACCGGCCACCCCGGCGACCTGGAGGGAGGCTGGCCGGCTCGCGGCAGACCTCGTCTCGCCTCCCGATGACGCACACGGCAGCTCGGCGTATCGCAAGCATCTTGTCGGCACGCTCACCGAGCGGGCGTTCGCCGAGGCGACCGGACAGCAGCCAGGGAAGCCGGCTTGACTACCCCCTGGACCGGAGCCAGCCTGCCACGACGAGAAGATCGCCGGATGCTGCTGGGCCGGGCTCGCTTCGTCGACGACCTGGGGCATCCACACGCGTTGCACCTCGCGTTCGTGCGCAGCGCGCAGGCCTCCGGCCAGCTCCGCAGCATCGATGCCACGGCGGCCGCTGCCCTCCCCGGGGTACGCGCCGTCCTCAGCGCTGCGGACCTGGACAGTCCTGGCTTCCTGGCGGCGCTGGAGCGTGAGCAGTTCGTGCGGACGACGATGCCCCTCCTGGCTGGAGACAGGATCAGGTTCGCGGGGGAGCCCCTCGCCGTCGTCGTTGCTGATGACCCTTACCTCGCCGAGGATGCGGCCGAGCTCGTGCTCGTCGAGATGGACGACCGCGAACCGGTGATGAGCATCGACGCCGCGCTGGCCGGTCGCGGCCCGGTCCACGAGGAGGCCCCCGACGGTGTACTCATCGACCTGCCCATGTTTGAGGACCGCCTGATCCAGCAGGCCCTCGAGGACGCCCACCTGGTGCTGGAGCGGACGTTCACCAGCGCCCGAGTCACCGCAGCACCCATGGAAGGCCGGGGTTGCCTGGCCGAGTGGGACGACCGAGCCGAGCAGCTGGTCCTCCACATCTCCACCCAGGTGCCCCACCAGGTCCGCTCCGGGGTCGCCGCTGTCATGGGACTGCCTGAGCGCTCGGTGCGCGTCATCGCCCCCGACGTGGGCGGGGGCTTCGGCCTGAAGTGCGTCGTCGGACGCGAAGAGGCCGTCGCAGCGCTCGTGGCGCGCAAGCTCGGCCGCGCGGTCAGGTGGACCGAGGACCGCCGCGAGAACCTCACCTCGTCCTTTCACGGCCACGAGCAGGAGTACCGCGTCCGGATCGGCTTCGGCTCCGACGGCCTCATCGTCGCACTTGACGCCGACGTCCGCTGTGACGTGGGCGCCTACTCGGTGTACCCCTTCACCTCGGCCGTCGAGCCGTTGATGGCCGTGACGGAGCTTCCGGGGCTCTACAAGGTCGGGAGGTACGCCGCGCGAGGCCGGGCGATAGCTACGAACAAGCCGCCGACGGCCCCATATCGAGGCGTCTCGAGGCCGCAGATCGTGCTCGTGATGGAAGGACTCATGGATACTGCCGCCGAACAGCTCGGGATGGACGCGATCGAGCTGCGGCGACGAAACCTCATCCAGGCCGAGGACTTTCCCTACACCGGGCCGAATGGCATCACCTACGAGCCGGGTTCCTACCGAGCGGCGCTAGATCTGTGCTGCGCGCACATCGAGAAGGCGGGCTGGCGGACTCCAGGGGCTGGTGGCCTCTTGCGCGGCGTCGGAATCGCCTGCTTCTCCGAGCGCACCGCCTATGGCACCGCCACGATGGGCTTGCGGAGGATGGCCATGACGCCCGGGTACGACGTCGTGCACGTGCGGATGGACCCCTCAGGAGAGGTCGTCGTGACGACTGGGACTTGCGGCCACGGACAAGGGCATGAGACAACCTTCGCGCAGATCGTCGCGGACCAGCTGGGAGTGCATCCCGACCGCGTCAAGCTCAGACAGGGTGACACGGACATCTCCAGCTACGGCTGGGGCACCTTCGGGAGCCGGTCGATTGTGATCGGGGGCGGGGCGGCGTCGGTGGCCGCCCGCCGGCTGGCCACGCAGCTGAGTGCAGTCGCGGCCGAGATGCTCGAGGCCGACGTGTCGGACGTCGAACTCATGGACGGGCACATCCACGTTCGTGGCGCTCCGCACGTCCGCGTTTCCATGCAGCAGGTTGCGCAGACCGTCCATTTCCGGGCGCACAGCCTCAGCGGCGGCCACGAGTATCTCCTGGAGGCCCGCGGCGAAGCCGACCCGCCCGGCATGTTCTCCAACGCGGTACACGCGGCGTTGGTCGAGGTTGACCCGGGCACGGGCGGCGTGAGGGTGGTCGACTATCTCGTTGTAGAGGACTGCGGAGTGATCATCAACCCGATGATCGTCGACGGGCAGGTCAGAGGCGGCGTAGCGCAGGGTATCGCCGCAGCGCTGTACGAGCGGCTGCGGTTCACCGATGACGGCCAGCCGCAGTCGGGGACGTTCATGGACTACCTCGTGCCGACGGCATCTGAGATCCCGCCCGTGAGCATCCACCACCTCGAGACACGCTGCGAGCTGTCGGAGACAGGAGCCAAAGGCATGGGGGAGGGCGGCACGATCGGTGCCCCGGCCGCGGTGCTGAACGCGGTCAACGATGCGCTGCGGAGCTTCGGTGCGCAGATCGACCACATCCCCGTGCTGCCCGAGGACGTCATCGCCGCCATCGAGGAGAAGAGATGAAGGACATTCACCTGATCAGCATCGACGTCAACGGCACCGAGCACGAGCTTGTCGTCGAGTCGCGGCGCACCCTCGCGGACGTGCTGCGCCAGGACATCGGTCTGACGGGTACCCATCTGGGCTGCGAGCACGGTATCTGCGGAGCGTGCACGGTACTCCTTGACGGCGAACCGGTCCGGTCATGCCTTGTCTTCGGTGTGCAGGCTGACGGCCGTTCGGTGCGCACGGTCGAAGACCTCGCCGACGGCGACCAGCTCAGCGACCTGCAGGAAGCCTTCAGCCGGAACCACGCACTGCAGTGCGGATTCTGCACCCCCGGCTTCCTCATGCTCGCCGAGGCCTATCTCACCGACGGCCCGGAGCCGAACGCGGACGAGGTACGGGAGGTCATGGCAGCCAATCTCTGCCGGTGCACGGGCTACCAGGGCATTGTCGACGCCGTGACCGAGGTGACCGCCAGCCGTCGGGAAGCGAGGTCACCATGACCACGGTGGTTGGCGCACGCGTGCCGCGCAAGGAGGACCACCGGTTGCTCACGGGTCGCGGCAGGTTCGCGGCCGACGTGCAGCGCTTCAACATGCTGCACGCGCGGGTCGTGCGGTCCAGCGTCGCCCATGCAAGCAGCCTGACGATCGACGTCGAGGAGGCGCTTGCCCTTCCTGGGGTGGTGGACATTGTCACCGCCGCAGACCTGCCGGGTGACCTGCGGATTCCGGTGCGGCTGAAGGTGCAGGACGTTGACCTCAGCGAACATCTGCAGCCGGTGCTGGCCGGTCCGGCCGTTCGTTATGTTGGCGAGCCGATCGCCGTCGTTCTCGCCGAGGACGCGTACACCGCCGAGGACGCCGCCGAGCTCGTAGTGGTCGAGCTCGTCGAGGAGCCGGTGGTCCTCGATGCGTCGGGGCCTGTTGCCGCCGAGCTCTCACTCGGATATGGCGACGTGGAGGAGGCCTTCGCCGGTGCGGCTCATGTCGTGACCCTGACGTTCGATGTCGGGCGGCACTCGGGCGTGCCGATGGAGCCGCGGGCGCTCGTCGTGGACATCGACGCGACCGGCCTCAGCCTGGAGGTGTACGGCGCGACCAAGGTGCCGGTGTTCAACCGGAACGTGCTCGCCGGACTGCTCGGCTGGGACGAGTGCGCCGTCCGGATGCACGCGGTGGACGCAGGCGGGGGGTTCGGGGTCAGAGGGGAGTTCTATCCCGAGGACTTCCTCATCCCGTGGCTCGCGGTGCGGAACCGTCGTCCCGTGGCGTGGGTAGAAGACCGGGCGGAGCACCTCGTGTCGGTGAACCACTCGCGTCAGCAGCAGCACGTCATCGCCGTGGCACTTGACGCCGACGGTCACATCCTGGCCCTACGAGACGAGGTGGTGCACGACAACGGCGCTTACGCGCGGACCCATGGGGTCATCGTCCCCGAGCTGACCCTGGCGATGCTGCCGGGTCCCTACCGCGTGCCCGCATACTCGGGGCGCATTCGGGTCGTCCTCACCAACAAGACACCGTGCGGCACCTACCGGGGGCCAGGCCGCTTCGAGGGCACGACGGCCCGCGAGCAGCTCCTCGACATCGCTGCCGACCAGCTCGGCATCGAACGCACCGAGATGCGTCGGCGGAACCTGCTGCACACCGATGAGCTGCCTCACCGGCGACCCATCAGCACGCTCGGCACCGACATGGTTCTCGACGCCGGGGACTATCACGGCCTCCTCGACAAGACCATGGCGCGGGTCGAGGAGCTCGGCTGGCGGACCGAGGTGGCACGGAGCAGAGAGGAAGGCAGGCTGC
>JBPCOG010000163.1:0-19089 GCA_051000455.1 Lapillicoccus sp.
CCGAGCCAGGGGCACCGTTGATCAAAATTAACCGACTCATAGCGCGACCATAGCCACCCGCTTAATGCCCACGTGCCTCCGCGAATCGGCAGCGCCGGCAAAGCACGCGCGGCCGACTGGCGGCGAAAGGACGCACCGACTTGACGGGCGTAATGCGGCTCTTCGCCGATGAGTGTGGGGTCACGGCAGTAGTCCGCCGCCGATGAGGAGCATCCTGAGCCGGTAGTTCTGGCGGTTGCGGAAGCCTCGGGCGACGCGGCGGTGGAGCTCGATGAGGCCGTTGATGGCTTCGGTACCGCCGTTGTTGGCGCCGTCGGTGTCGAAGTAGCCGAGGAACTCGGCTCGCCACTGCTTGAGGGTGCGTCCGAGGCGGGCGACTTCGGGAATCGGGCAGGAGGACAACGAGGAAAGGATCTTTTCGGCGATCGCCCGGCCGGTGGCGTAGCTGTCCTGGTGGTAGCAGGCACGGACCTGCTGGGCGCACCGGTAGGCGACCTCTACCTCCAGGTGTTCTTCCCGGGCAGCGAACGCGGCCTCGAGCCGGGCCTTCTGACGGTCGGTGAGGTGCTCCTCCCCGGCGCGCAGGATGTTCCGGATCCGATAGAGCGGGTCGTCCCGGCGGCCGCGGTGGTCGGTGGTCTCCTGCTGCACCCGGCGCCTCACGTCGTCGACGATCTTCGTGGCGAGCTTGACGACGTGGAAGGCATCGAGGACGGCACGCGCATCGTCGAGCTGGTCGTCGATCGCGTTCTTGTACCCGTGGAACGGGTCCAGGGTGGCGATCTCGACCCTGACCCGGAACGCCTCACCACGGTCGGTCAGCCAGGTCTTGTAGGCCTGCCCGGAGCGGCCGGGGACCAAGTCCAGCAGCCGGGCCCTGGTGTGGCCGTGCTCGTCTCGGGTCAGGTCGACCATTCCGGTCAGCTCCTTCGGGCCCCGACCGCCGTACTCGACAGGCTTGGTCGACACGTGGTGCCACACGTGCTCATCCACCCCCAGCACGCTGACGTTCTCGAAGCGAGCCGAGTCCGCGTCGGCCTTCTCCAGCAGCGCCTTGATCGACTCCCACACCGTTCTCCAGCCCGTGCCGAGCTGGCGACGGATCCCGTTGACCGAGGCGTGCTCGCGACGCAGCTGCTCGATCGCCCACCGGCACGCCCGCGCTGTCAGCTTGGCCCGGGGTGCGGCGATCCGCTCGTCCTGCTCAACGAACGAGCCGACCGGACACCCCGAGTCCGGGCACACCCAGCGCCGCTTGCGCCACACGATCCTGACCGGCCGACCCATCGCCGGCGCATCGACCAACCCCACCCCGACGCGGCCGTGGCCGCGCGCGACGACCCCGCACGAGCGACAACCCATCGGCTCCGGCGCCGACTCGACCGTGACCGTCAACCGGTGTCCTCTGATCCTCGGAGACCTCGACCCGCCCCGAACCCAACCAGCCACCCGGCGCGCCGCGCTCACCCCACACTCATCGGCGAAGAGCCCCTTATCGGTCGGAGCCGGTTGGGTGAATGTCCTTGCGGTACGTCTCCGGCATGAACGTGACGACGACGAGACTGAACACGGCGACGCCCACCACGTAGGCGGCGAAGGCCCACGGCTCGCCGCCGGTGTACTGGATCAGGCCAGCCCCGATGAGGGGGGTCAGCCCGCTGGCATAGATCCCCGAGAACTGGTAGACGGACCCAATCCCCGTGTAGCGCACCCTCGTCTCGAACAGCTCCGACCAGAAGGCTGCCAGGGGTGCGTAGATCGCGGAGTAGATCACCCCCATCCCGAGGGTGATGCTGAGCCAGATCAGCGGCGTCGACCCGGTCCGCATCAGGGCGAACGAGGGAAAGATGAAGAGGGCGATCGCGACGACCCCGGCGCTGTAGACCTTCTTGCGGCCGAACCGGTCCGACAGGTGCCCGTAGAAGGGGGTGAACACGATACCGAATGCTGCGCCGATGACGATTCCGTTGAGCACCGTTGACCTGGACACCTGGACGTACTGGGTGGTGTACGTCACGGCGAGCACGGCGTAGGCGTTGAAGGTCAGGCCTTCGATCCACCGGGTGCCCATGCCCTGAAGGAGCTGCTTGGGCTGGGTTCGCAGCAGTTCGACGAAGGGGATCCTGGCCTCCTCCTGCGCCTCCTTGACCTTCGTGAAGGCCGGGGTCTCCAGGATCTGGAGGCGAATGTACAGTCCGATGCCCGCAAGCACGATCGTCGCCAGGAAGACCACTCGCCAGCCCCAGCTGAGGAACGCCTCCTCAGGCAGCAGGGACGCCAGACTGAAGGCTCCGGATGCGAGCAGCAGGCCGGCGGGGACTCCTACCTGGGGCCAGCTGCCGTAGAACCCGCGCCGGTCGCGCGGCGCATACTCCACCGCCATGAGCACGGCGCCGCCGTACTCGCCGCCCACGCCGATCCCCTGGAACACGCGCATGATGATGAGCAGCACCGGTGCCCACACACCGATCTGGCTGTAGGTGGGAAGCAGCCCGATGATGAAGGTGGCAGCGCCCATGATGAGCAGGGTCAGGATCAGCATCTTCTTCCGGCCCAGGCGGTCGCCGAGGTGTCCGAAGATGACGGCCCCCACGGGCCGGGCGAGGTAGCCGACCGCGAAGGTCGCCAGCGCCACGAGCGTGCCCACCGCGGGCGGGAGGTTCGTGAAGAACAGCTTGTTGAAGACCAGTGCGGCGGCGGTTCCGTAGATGAAGAAGTCGTACCACTCGATGGTGGCACCGATCGATGAGGCCAACGCCACCTTCCGGACCGAGATCGCGGCCGCTGCCTCGTCGATGGTGGCGCCAGCCCTGGGACTCCTCGGTGCCGGTCCGTGCCCCCGGCCCGGCCCGGTTGCGGACAGGTTGTGCTCGTCAGAGGTCGTCATCAGAGTGACTCCTGGAAGATGTCGACCAGGGCAGCTCGCGTGACCGGTCGTGGCACGACCGCGAGCTGCCTGGTCTGCTGCATGGTCCCGTCGACCAGGTTGTCGAGGTCGCCTTCGTCGTAACCGAAGCTCCGTAGGCCGGTGGGCATCCCGATGTCGGTCATCAGCTCACTGAGCACGTGCGCGAGCGCGTCTGCGCCGTCCGTGGCCGTGAAGGTCTGGCCGCTGAGCAACTCTGCGGCCTTCAGGTGTCGCCGGGGGTCTCCCGGATAGGTCCACCTAAACACCGCCGCGGCCGTCGACGACACCGCCTGGCCGTGCGGCACCATGGGCATTCGCGGGTAGCCGTCGGCCTGGTAGTCCTTCACAGCTCCGGCGATCGGGTAGGCGTTGGCGTGCGGGAGGTGGGTGCCTGCGTTGCCGAACCCGGTACCGGCGTACGTCGACGCGAGCATCATCTGGTACCGGGCAGTGAGGTCGCGACCGTTCATCACCGCGCGGCGCAGATAGCGGCCGACGAGACCGAGGGCCATCTCGCACCACACATCGCTGATGGGGTTGGAACCACAGAACGCGGGCCGCTTCATCGGGTCCTCGGGAGCAGGCTTCGCGTCGAACCCCACGCTCGTGTAGCTCTCGAGGGCGTGCGACAGCACGTCCATGCCGCTGGCCGCCGTGACCTGCGCCGGCAGCGACACGGTGGTCAGCGGGTCGATGATCGCCAGGGACGGGCGCAGCCGCACGTTGCTGATGCCGGCCTTCAGGTGAAGGCCGAGGAAGTCGATGACACAGATGGTGGTGGACTCCGACCCTGTCCCTGCCGTCGTGGGGACGGCGATGAGCGGCTTCAACGGGCCGGTCGGGACCTGTCCGCCCCCGATCGGGGGCGTCACGTAGTCCAAGAGCTGACCAGAGTGGGTCGTCAGCAGGTTGACCGCCTTGGCGGTGTCCATCGCGGAGCCCCCGCCAACAGCCACAAAGCAGTCCCACTCCCGCTTCCGCGCAAACGTGACCGCCATCTCGATGCTCTCATCGGTGGGCTCGACGGCGACTTGGTCGAACACCTCGACAGCGACGCCGGCGGCGGCGATGTGGTCCCGGACCTGGTCCGGGATACCCGTCGCCCGGACGCCCGGGTCGGTGATCACCAGGCAGGTGGCGGCGCCCGTCGCCGCCACTTCCAGGCCGACCTCGGCGAGCGCGCCGGTGCCGAACTTGAGGGGTGGGGCTCCCCAGGTGAAGATGGACTCGTTGCCGTGGTCGTTGCTCATTGACGACTTCCTCCCTGTGACCTGCTCGGGTCAAGGAACTGCCCGGACCTCCGGCCACATTACGGGCCAGCCAGCCGGATGGGTGGTACTGCCGCGCTCACGTATGGTGCTCGTACAGAGGAGGATGCAACCCTGCCAGGTCCACGGGAACGGAACGCAGCGTCGCCACGCGCGGATGGAGCCGACGGCTCGCAGACGATCACGAGGGCGTTGTCGGTGTTGCGGGTGCTGCGCGACTCCGACACCGACGTGGGCGTGACCGAGGTCTCCCGGGCAGTGCACATCCCCTCCAGCACCGTCCACCGCATCCTGCGGACGCTGGTGGCGGCAGGCTATGTCGTCCAGAACACCGAAACGGAGCGCTACCGCCTCGGCAGGGAGGCCTATCTGCTCGGACGAGCCGCTGGCCACACGCTCGGCTTCGACGACGCCATGCCGCTGCTCGAGCAACTCGCTGAAGAAACCGGCGAGTCGGTCAACCTCGTTGTCAGAGAAGCCGACCACGGTCTGGTGGTGCTCCGGGTGGAGTCGCGGCAACCGCTGCGCTACATCCAGGCAGCGGGGGCCTCCATCCCTCTGCACTGCACGAGCACCGGCAAGGTTCTGCTCGCCTTCGGCGCCGACCCGGGCAGGGAGCTGGCCCATCTCGGTGAGCTCGAGCGACTCACCCCGGACACGATCACCACACCCGACGTTCTCCTCCAGGAGCTGTCGACCGTCCGGGCTCGCGGATTCAGTGTGAACAAGGGGGAGCGGATTCCCGGGGTCTGTGGGGTAGCAGCTCCCGTTCTGGGGCCCGACGGGGTCGCGGTGGCGGCACTCGCGGTGCAGGGTCCGGCGTTTCGGATGTCGGACGAACGCATCGCCCAGCTGGCGCCACTGGTGATGAGCACCGCAGAGGCGATCCTCGACGCGCTGCCCCGGGGCTACCGCATCTGACGGGCGGCAGCCCGATACCGGTTCCCGGCGGACTGGCTCCAGGTGAGCCGTCACGGGACGGTGATGGGCGCGGCCCTCGCCTCGAGGCCGATTCGTCGGGTGGGGTCGATGAACAGTGACGCGCCCGCCCCGATGAACAGCAGCGCCGAGGAGAGCACGAAGGGGACCTCCCAGCTGCCCGTACGGTCGACCAGCAGGCCGAAGATGAACGGCGAGAGGATTCCCGCAACTCCGAAACCGGTGTTCATCAGACCCGATGCCGTGCCCGCGTGAAGCGGGGCGATGTCCATGGGCATCGACCACAGGATGGGGTTGGTCAGCTCGAGGAAGAAGAACGACATCCCCAGACACACCGCGGCGAGGGTGAGGTCATGGACGAACAGGGTCGGCATGGTGAAGGCAAACGATCCTAGGAGCCCGGTGACGAGCACCCCGCGCCGAGCCATCTTGAGGTTGCCGGTCTTGCGGTACCACCGGTCGGAGATGATCCCCCCCGCACTGTCACCGATGACGCCGCCGAACAGGACGAGGCTGCTGAAAAGCGCGAACGAGCCGAGGTTCAGTCCGTAGTTGTCCTTGAAGAACGAGGGGATCCAGGTGAGGAACACCCACAGGGTCCAGCCGTAGCAGAAGTCCACGAAGGTGATGGGGAGGATGCGGCGCAGCATCGGCCCCCACGGGACGGGCGGGCGGTCGCTGACCTTCTGGTATGCCGGCAGCTCACTCAGCTCTTCCGGCGTCATCCGCGGATGGGTCGCGGGCTCGTCGCGGAAGTACACGTACCACGCGATCACCCACAGCAGGCTGACGGCTCCGGTGATGAAGAACGACGCGCGCCAGCCGAGCGACGCGATGATCCCCGCTATCACGATCGGGGCGACGGCGTTGCCGATCCGGGACGCCGAGTGGGTGATGCCCTGCGCAAGTCCGCGCCGGTCGGCCGGCATCCACTTGGACATGGCAGTCGTCGCGGTGGGGAAGGAGGCCCCCTCGCCGAAACCGAGGCCAAGTCGGGCAGCGATCAGGGAGGCCAGGCCGGTCGCCAGGCCCGTGGCGACCGTAGCCAGAGCCCAGAGCAGGCCGACGATGCCGAGGACTTTGCGCGGGCCGAACCGGTCCCCGATCAGCCCTCCGACGATCTGGAAGAACGCGTAGGGGATTGCGAAGGCGGACAGCGCCAGGCCGAGCTGGGTGTTGGAGAGGTGCAGCTCGTCCTTGATGAAAGGCGCGGCCGTCGAGATGCTGACCCGGTCAAGGTAGGTGATGAAGTACATCGCGCACAGGAGGAGCAGGACTCGTCCCCGGACCCGGCTCATCAGGGTCTTCAGCACTGCGGGGCCCTGGGTCGGCGGGGGAACCCGTCTGGTTCGAACGGCTGGATCGTGGGACACAGAAGACCACCTTCGAGTTGCGCCGGGTGCCGCAGCAGTGGCCCCATTTCTCGTCCCGGGTCGTCCGCGGCAGCGGTGCCGTGCACCTATCCCATTCACCGGGAAGGCGTCCCAACAGAACCTAGACACTGGCACCCCGCGTTGTCAATGCCCCCGGCGAGGGGAGGCCGTGGTGCACGTCGGGTATCCCGTCTTGACATCAGTGCACCGGTCGGGCATGGTCGTTGGGACGCAATTCCACCTGACGGGATACCGTCAGCTCCATCGGCGGGTCTCCTGCCGCTCTTGTGGGGAGTACCCAGTGAGCACATCCACGACGACGACGCGCAGCGCCGACACGCCAGCTGCTGACCATCGGGACGCCGGCGTCGGCCGGGACATCGCCGAGATGGTGCGGCGCGCCCGCGCCGCCCAGCAGGTGTTCGAGACGTTCGACCAGACCCGGGTCGATGCCGTCGTCGCCGCCGTCGCCTGGGCGATCTACGAGCCGGGGCGGGCGCTGTCCCTCGCCCGCACCGCCGTGGGGGACACCGGTCTCGGGCGGGTCGAGGACAAGGTGACGAAGAACCAGCGCAAGACCCTCGGCACCCTGCGCGACCTGACCGGCGCCGCGTCGGTTGGAGTCATCAGTGAGGACCGCGCACGAGGTATCACCGAGTATGCCAAGCCGGTGGGAGTGGTTGCCGCCGTCTGCCCGTCGACCAACCCGGCAGCGACACCGGCCAACAAGACGATGATGGCGCTCAAGGGACGCAACTCCGTGATCCTGTCTCCGTCACCCAAGGGCGCCTCCACGCTGGCGCAGCTGGTGGGATACATCCACGCCGAGCTGGACAAGGTGGGGGCGCCTCGCGACCTCGTCCAGTTCCTAGCGAGTCCCACCAAGGCCCACACCTACGAGCTCATGCGCCAGTGTGACCTCTCGGTCGTCACTGGCTCCCAGAAGAACGTCCAGGCGGCCTACAGCAGCGGCAAGCCGGCCATCGGCGTGGGCGTGGGCAATGCCCCGGTGATCATCGACGCCAGCGCGGACGTGCCCGCCGCGGCAGCCAAGGTCAAGGCCAGCAAGACCTTCGACTACGCGACCAGCTGTTCGTCGGAGAACTCGCTGCACGTCCACGAGGATGTCTACGACGCAACCATCGCCGCGCTGGAGGCCGAGGGGGGCCTCCTCCTCGGCCCGACGGACAAGGGGCGCCTTCAGTCCACGATGTGGGTCGATGGCAAGCTCAGCTCCGCAGTCACCGCTCAGCCCCCTGCGGCCATCGCGCAGATGGCCGGCCTGTCCGACCCGCGAGCCGTCACCGCCGAGTTCTTCATGGTGGAGGAGGACGGGTTCGGCCCGCAGAACCCCTTCTCCGGCGAGAAGCTGTCCGTCGTGCTGACCGTCTACCGGTTCAGTGACCTCGACGAGGCGCTCGCGCGGATCCAGGGCATCCTCGACTTCCAGGGAGCCGGGCACTCCTGCGGGATCCACACGGCTGACGAGCAGCGGGCCCGCCACGTCGCAGAACGGCTGCGCGTGGCTCGGGTCCTGGTCAACCAGGCACACTGCTTCGGGACCGGCGGGGGGTTCGACAACGGTCTGGGCTTCACGCTGACCATGGGCGCCGGCACGTGGGCGGGCAACAGCATCTCGGACAACCTCTCCTACCGGAACTTCCTCAACATCACCCGGCTGGCGAGGGTCATACCCGCGCAGGTCCCCACCGAGGACGACGTGTTCGGAAGCTACTTCGAGACCTACGGACGCTGAGTCGTGGACCTGCTCGAGCAGTTCGGGAAGCGCCTGCTGCGTGACGGCGGGATCGCCACGCCGCGTGGAGCCACGGCCACCACTCCCGAGGGCTGCGCCGTCGCGGCGGCCCAGCTCGAGTCGACGGTCGTCCTCAAGTGCCAGGTCCCGGTAGGAAGGCGGGGGAAGGCCGGCGGGATCCGCTTCGCCTCGTCGCCCGAGCAGGCCCGTCACGATGCTGCCGAGCTGCTCGGCAGCGTCGTCGGGGGATTCAAGGTCGAGAACCTGCTGGTCGAGCAGTCCGTCGACATCGCTCGCGAGCTCTACGCGGCCGTCCTCAACGACCCCGTGAGCAAGGGTCCGCTGCTGGTGTTCTCGACCGAGGGTGGCATGGACATCGAGGAGGTCAACGCGACCTCCCCCCAGCGGGTGCTGAGGCAGCAGATCGACATCCGTCGGGGACTCGGCGCCGCCGCGGCCGGCGATCTGCTGGCGAAGACGGACCTCACGGCCGCGCAGCGTGCGGCGGTCGCCGAGGTGCTGGTCCGGCTCTACGACGTGTACCGGGTCGTTGACGCTGAGCTGGTCGAGGTGAACCCGCTGGTGCTGACGGGCGAGGACGCCGTGGTCGCGCTGGACGCCAAGATCTCACTCGACCCGGGTGCACGCCCGCGCTACACCAGCGCGGTCCAGGAGCTGGTAAGCCAGCTTCCGGACACCGCCACCGACCTGGAACGCCAGGCCCGCGGGCTCGGGCTTGCCCTCATCGAGTTCGACGGCACCGTCGGCG
The DNA here is from genome assembly GCA_051000455.1 of Lapillicoccus sp. Lineage (GTDB taxonomy): Bacteria > Actinomycetota > Actinomycetes > Actinomycetales > Dermatophilaceae > JBPCOG01. The sequence continues at coordinate 9,014 of JBPCOG010000163.1, forward strand.
TCCTCGCCAACGGGGCCGGGCTCACCATGACCACCCTCGACGCGGTCAACCACTTCGGCGGAAAGCCGGCGAACTTCCTCGAGATCGGCGGCGACGCCTACACGAAGGCCACCCCCGCGCTCCGACTGGTCCTCGCCAACCCGCGTATCCGAAGCCTGGTCGTCAACTTCTGCGGCGCCTTCGCCCGGACCGACGTCATGACCGAGGGCGTCGTCAACGCCATCGAGGAGCTTCGCCCGGGGATCCCGATCTTCTTCTCAATCCACGGCACCGGCGAGGAGGAGGCCATCCGGCTGGTGCGAGAACGGTTGCACCTCGAGCCCTACGACCTGATGGACGACGCGGTCAGGGCTGCAGTCGCCGCCGCAGACCAGGAGGTGGACTGATGTTGGTGACGGGCAGTGAGCATGTCCTCGTCCAGGGGCTCACCGGCCGACAGGGCTCATTCTGGGCCGCCCGGATGGCTGAGTGCGGCACCCGGATCGTCGCCGGCGCCAGCCCGGGCAGGGGAGGGCGCGATGTCGACGGGGTGCCCGTCTACGACACGGTCGCGCAGGCGGCCCAGCGTCATCGCATCGACGCGACAGTCCTGTTCGTCCCAGCCATGCTGGCCAAGGACGCCGCACTCGAGGCGGTTCGAGCCGGGGTGAAGAAGATCGTCCTGCTGGCCGAGCACGTGCCCTACCAGGACACCATGTTCATCCTGGCCGAGGCCGCGGACGCGGGCGCCCAGGTGCTCGGGCCCAACACCGCCGGTCTCGTCGTCCCCGACGTCTCCTCGCTCGGCATCATGCCTGCCTTCGCCAGGAACATCTTCCGCCCGGGCCGGGTGGGGGTGCTCTCCCGCAGCGGCAGCCTCGGAACGCTCATCTGTCTCAACCTCGTCAGTGCCGGATACGGACAGTCGGCATTCATCGGCATCGGCGGCGACCCGATTCTCGGCACCACCACCATGGATGCCCTCCGCGAGCTCGACCAGCACGAGGGAACCGACGCCATCGTGCTGGTGGGCGAGATCGGCGGCGGCATGGAGGAGGCTGCGGCCGACTACGTCGCCGGCATGAGCAAGCCGGTGGTCGCCTTCATCGCGGGCCGCAGCGCGCCGCCGGAGACACGGATGGGCCATGCCGGTGCCATTGTCACCGGTGACAAGGGCACCGGTCGCTCAAAGGTCGCCGCCCTCACCTCGGCCGGGGCAACCGTCGTCGACGTCCCGAGTCAGGTCGGAGAAGCGCTTCGGGCATCCGGAGTCGGCGGCGGGGAGGTGTCACGGCATACCGGGACACTCAACGCCGCGTCACCAACGTGAGCATCTCGGCGACCGCCTGCCCCGCTGGGCCCGCAAGGTCAAGGACACAGGAGCGCGAGTAGTAGGGACTCAGGTCGAGACCCACCCCCACACCGTAGACCTCGATGACACCGGTCGCCTCGAGCCGGCCGACGACCCGTTGCAGGTGCTGGTCGAGATAGCCCGGGTCGTTCGCGAGGCTGGTGGCGCTGTCCATGGGACTGCCGTCCGAGACCACGAGCAGCAGGCGGCGTCGATGCCCGCTGCCAAGGAGGCGCTCGGTCGCCCACAGCACGGCCTCGCCGTCGACGCCCTCGCGGTAGAGGTCAGCCTTGAGCAGGGCAGCGAGGCCGGTACGGCCCTGTCGCCACGGAGTCTCCACGTCCTTGAAGACCATGTGTCTCGTCTCGTTGAGCCTTCCCGGGTGTCGCGGGCGTCCTGCGCGTTGCCAGTCCCGGCGCGCCCGTCCGCCCCCCCACGTCGCGGTGGTGAACCCGAGAACCTCGACGCCGACGCCGGCGTGCTCGAGGGCGCGGGCGAACACGTCCACCAGGGGGCCCAGCCCCGCGCGGTACTCCTTCATCGAGCCGGAGCAGTCGAGCAGGAAGGTCACGAGGGCGTCTGGTCGGGAGTGCGGGCGGACGTTCTGGAAGATGCGATGGTCGGTGGGCGAGCTGACCAGCCTGGCAAGGCGGCGTCCGTCGATCCGGCCCTCCTCCTGAGCGTCGTCCCACCCCCCGGGCGTCGGGTGAGCGAGCAGCAACCCGAGCTGGCGGGCCAGCCTCGGCACGCTGATCCCCAGCGTTCGCACGCTGCGGTCGAGCTGCTCGCGGTACCCCCTCAGCTCCGCCTCCCGCACGAGTGGCGCTGCGGCCTGCACCTGGTCGTACTCGCTCGTGAACACCCGGTAGCTCCCCGCTGCCGCCTCGAGAACCTCGCTGCGGGCGCTCGGCGCGCTGGAGGGGGCTTGGTCGCCCTCCCCCTGGAAGCCGACGAGAAGGTTGAAGCCGCCTCCCCCGCGCGCGTCCTCCTCCTCTGCGCCGTCGGCCCTCCCTGGCGGTCCCAGCAGCCGGGACACCTCCCGGGCGATGCCCTCCGCGTGGATCGCGTACGCCGTCTGGTCACCGCGGGTCTCACGCAGCCCGGCGAGGTCGGTCCCGATCAGCGGGACCAGCTCGAACCGGGTGCCCTCGATGAAGTCCTCCGTCTCTGCGGACAAGGGCTCTCCGGTGACGCGGGAGCGACAGACCTGGTCGACGGTGTAGACCAGCATCCCGCGTTCGGTCTCCGTCAGGCCGCTCGCAACGAGGGCCTGCGCCCAGGCCTCGTGCCGGTTCCGCAGGTTCAGGCGGACACCCGTCATGACGGGATCGGCCAGCGCCTCGACGCGGATCTGCTCGAGGAGCTCGAAGACGAGCGCCGCGACGACGTCGTCCTGCGGCGAGAGGCGCGCCCGCAGGGCGGGGTCACTGTGCAGCAGGCTGAGCGCCATGGCGTCGGCGGCACCGCGAAAAGACGCGAAGTCGTCCGTGTTGTGGTCCGGATGCAGATGCGGTGCGCGGAACGTGAGCGGGCGACGCCCGTCATGCAGGCGACGTCCGCGAAACCGCAGTGGCGGGCGGCCGGTCAGCGCGCGGATTGCCCCCGAGCACAGGGCATCGACCCGTTGTTGCTCACGGAGCCGGGCCCGGGGGGAGATCTCGTGGGGGACGCCTTCCCGGCCGGTCACGTCATCTTCCTCAGGCGGAGATCACGGTGAACGACTGCGGCTGGTCGAGCTCGTCGCCGAAACAGCGCTGGTAGTACTCCGCGACCAGAGCCCGTTCCGACTCGTCGCACTTGTTGAGAAACGTCAGCCGGAAGGCCCGAGCCCGGTCGCCGAAGATGTCGAGGTTCTCCGCCCAAGTGATGACCGTGCGCGGCGACATCAGGGTCGACAGGTCTCCCGCATGGAAGCCTGCCCGGGTCAGCTGCGCCAGCGCCACCATCGCCGCCACGGTGAGCTGGCCCTCAGGGGTCGCCAGTCCCGGGACCCTGGCGGTCACGACCGCCACCTCCTCCTCGCGGGACAGGTAGTTGAGCGACGCGACGATGTTCCACCGGTCGATCTGGGCGTGGTTGAGCCGCTGGGACCCGTGGTACAACCCGTTGAGGTTGCCCAGACCCACCGTGTTGGCGGTCGCGAAGAGCCGGAACGCGGGGTGTGGCGTGAGGACCCGGTTCTGGTCGAGGAGGGTCAGCTTGCCGTCACGTTCGAGGACCCGTTGGATGACGAACATGACGTCGGGACGCCCGGCGTCGTACTCGTCGAAGACCAGCGCGACCGGTCGCTGGAGCGCCCACGGGACGATTCCTTCCTGGAACTGGGTCACCTGCTGTCCGTCTTCCAGCACCACGGCGTCCTTGCCGATCAGGTCGAGCCGGCTGATGTGGCCGTCGAGGTTGACTCGCACGCAGGGCCAGTTCAGCCGTGCCGCAATCTGTTCGACGTGGGTCGACTTGCCCGTGCCATGCAGGCCCTGGACGAGCACCCTGCGGTCGCGGGCGAAGCCCGCGAGCAGGGCCAGGGTGACCTCGGGGTTGAACCGGTAGGCGTCGTCGACCTCCGGCACGTGCTCTTCCCGGTTGCGAAAGGCCGGGACGAACAACGGGCTGTCGATCCCGAAGGTGTCGCGAACACTCACCCGGCTGTCCGGACCACCGTTCTGCGCCCCACTCACGACGCACGGCCCTGTTCGGCCGCGGTCGACCTGCTCTCCCGTTCGATCTCCCCCATTGCCTCGGCAGCCCGACGCAGGGCAGGGAGCACTCCGACTGCGCCGGCCGCCGAGAGACGTATGACCGGAGCCTGGGCCGCCACGCACAGGTTCGACCGACCGCTGGTGACCGGGACGAGCACGGCGATGCACACCAGTCCGGGGAGGAGCTCCTCGTCGTCGATGGCGTACCCCTTCGCTTGGACGCCGGTGAGCTCGCGTTCCAGGGCCTCAAGGTCGGTCAGCGTGTTCGGGGTGTGCTGCTCCAGCGGAGCGTGACCGAGCAGCTTCCGCCGCTGCTGCGGGCTCAGTTGGGAGAGGATCATCTTGCCGCTCGCCGACGCGTGGACAGGAACCCGCGAGCCCGGGTGAAGGTAGAAGCGCAGCGGCTCCCTGGTCTCCACCCGGTCGAGGTAGACCACCTCGTTGCCGGAGAGCGCCGTCACATTGCAGCTCTCGCCGATCTCGTCGACGAGGTGACGGAGCACCGCATGACGCGATCCGTGCTGCGTCGCGTTGATGAGCAGGTTCTCGGCCAGGCGCCGCAGCCTCGTTCCGGTGCCGTACTGTCGACCGTCGCTCTGGCGCACGAGCAGGCCCGCGTACTCCAGCTGCTGGAGCATCCGGTGCATGGTGGGCTTGGGCACTCCGGTCTCCTCCACAAGCCCCTGCAGCGACACGAAGAAGTCCTTGGCGGCGATGAGCTCCAGCAACGCGAAGAGGCGCAACGCTGGCGTGTCACCAGCGACCCCGCCCGCGCCGGCGGGGTGGCCGTCGATCTCCGGGTACGCCATGGGACCTGAGGCTAGGCCATCTCGGTAACTGGTACAAGGGATTCCATAAATTGCGCCGAAGTATTGACCGGGTCGTCGCGACGGGGCTATAGTCCGGCATCAGATCTCGCAACTCCGAACGCTGCGTTCCGGTTCCCACGATTCGAACCGCGCGTCGTGGCTCGTGGGGTCCTCCTTCCCTTGCCTAGCCCTTTCCGATCGGAGCGAGAAGATGAGCGAGCCCACCTCCCAGGACGGCCGAGAGGCCGTCAAGGGCCTGAACACGATGACCCCGTCCGAGGCCTTCGTCGAGACGCTGGTGGCCAACGGGGTCACGGACATCTTCGGCATCATGGGTTCCTCCTTCATGGACGCCATGGACATCTTCGCTCCCGCCGGCATGCGGCTGATCCCGGTCGTCCACGAACAGGGCGCTGGGCACATGGCGGACGGCTACGCCCGGGTGAGCGGGCGACACGGCGTCGTCATCGGCCAGAACGGGCCAGGCATCAGCAACTGCGTCACGGCGATCGCGGCCGCGTTCTGGGCACACAGCCCCGTCGTCATCGTCACACCCGAGTCGGGCACGATGGGTATGGGCCTCGGCGGCTTCCAAGAGGCCAACCAGCTGCCGATGTTCCAGGAGTTCACCAAGTACCAGGCGCACATCAACAACCCGCGGCGCATGGCCGAGCTGACCGGCCGGGCGTTCGACCGCGCGATGTCCGAAATGGGCCCAACCCAGGTCAACATCCCGCGCGACTACTTCTACGGCGAGATCGAGGCCGAGATCCCACGGCCACAACGGCTGGACCGGGGACCCGGTGGACCCAAGAGCCTCGACGCTGCCGCTGACCTGCTCGCCGGCGCCGCGTTCCCCGTCATCATCTCCGGTGGTGGTGTCGTCATGGCCGATGGCGTGACGGGCTGCAAGGAGCTGGCTGAGCGGCTCGGGGCCCCCGTCGTCAACAGCTACCTGCACAACGACTCGTTCCCAGCCAGTCACCCACTCTGGTGTGGCCCGCTCGGATACCAGGGGTCCAAGGCGGCGATGAAGCTGGTCTCCCAGGCCGACGTCGTCGTTGCGCTCGGGACCAGGCTCGGACCGTTCGGCACACTGCCCCAGCACGGCCTGGACTACTGGCCCCAGAACGCCGAGATCATCCAGATCGACGCCGACCACAAGATGCTGGGCCTGGTCAAGAAGATCACCGTCGGCATCTGCGGGGACGCGAGGGCGGCGGCCGCTGCCCTGGTCGAGCGTCTCGCGGACCGGCAGCTGGACTGCGACGCGACCCGGCAGGAGCGATACGAGAAGGTCCAGGCGGAGAAGACGGCGTGGGAGGCGGAGCTGGACGGCTGGACCCACGAGACGGACCCGTTCAGCATGGACATGATCGCCGAGCAGGACGGCGAGGAGGGCAGCTGGCTGCACCCACGCGAGGTGCTGCGTGAGCTCGAGAAGGCCATGCCCCCCCGGGCGATGGTCTCGACCGACATTGGCAACATCAACTCGGTCGCGAACTCCTATCTGCGCTTCGAGGAGCCGCGCTCGTTCTTCGCCCCCATGAGCTACGGCAACTGCGGCTACGCGCTGCCGACCATCATCGGCGCCAAGACTGCGGCCATGGACCGGCCAGCCATCTCGTATGCCGGGGACGGCGCATGGGGCATGAGCATGGGGGAGATCATGACCTGCGTCCGCCACGACATCCCGGTCACAGCGATCGTCTTCCACAACCGCCAGTGGGGCGCCGAGAAGAAGAACCAGGTCGACTTCTACAACCGCCGTTTCGTCGCCGGTGAGCTCGAGAGCGAGAGCTTTGCGGGCATCGGCCGCGCGATGGGGGCCGAGGGCGTCGTCGTCGACCGGCTCGAGGACGTTGGCCCGGCATTGCGCGCCGCCGTTGACGCCCAGATGAAGCGGGGAACGACGACGGTCATCGAGATCATGTGCACCCGCGAGCTGGGCGACCCGTTCCGGCGCGACGCGCTGTCCAAGCCGGTACGCCTGTTGGAGAAGTACAAGGACTACGTCTGACCATCCGCGCCGTGCGGCAGGAGGCTGCCGCACTGGGCGACCACGTCCATCCTCATTGTTACCAACTGGTTTCCGAATCTGTACCGTTCCGGGAACTCGTCGCTGCTTGGTCCCTGGAGATGGCGGGAAACTGGTCCTGTCGAGCATGATGGTCGTGGCAGAGGATGCCGTTCACCGGCAAGGCTCCGGCGTGGACGAGGGAGGTGCTCAGATGGTCGATGTCGCCGTACCTGCGCAGCTGCCGGACGAGGCGGCCAGCGACGCTGCGCACGAGGACGTCGGTGGCGCACAGGCGGCCCGGCGGGACGTGGTCCACCGCCGCAGGCGGCTGCGTCGCCGGATGCTCATCCGGGCGCTGGCGCTCACCGTGTTCCTCTGCTTCTGGTGGGTCGTCACCGCGCTGCAGCTGGTCAAGCCGCTCTACCTTCCGTCGCCCGACTCGGTCTGGACCGCGTTCCTCCAGGCCAACAGCATCCATCCGATCGCTCCCGGTGTCCCTCGACTGGTGCGCGGTGAGCAGAACTACTACCTGTGGGAACACCTCATCGCGAGCCTGCAGCGCATTGCCGTGGGCGTGGGGTGGGCGCTGGTCTTCGGGCCTGCCCTCGGATTCCTCATGGCCACCTTCTCCCACGTCGGCACCATCACCGAGCCTTACCTCAACTTCCTCCGCTCCCTGCCGCCCCTGGGCTACATCGGCATCCTCATCGTGTGGTTCGGGATCGGGGACACCTCCAAGATGTGGCTGCTGTTCCTCGCGGCGTTTCCGCCGATCACCGTGGCGACGATCAACGGAGTCCGCGGGGTGCGCGAGGACCGGGTCAATGCGGCTCTCGCGCTCGGTGCCAGTCGTCTGCAGGCCTGGCGCTACGTCGTCCTGCCCTCGACCCTCCCGGAGATCCTCAGTGGCATCCGCATCGCTGTTGGCTTCGCCTGGACCACCGTCGTGGCCGCCGAGCTCAACAACGGTATTCCGGGCATCGGTGGCCTCGCGTACCTGTCCGGCACTGAGCTGAAGACCCCGCTCACCATCGCGTCGATCATCGTCATCGGGGTCGCGGCGATCCTCCTGGACCTCGCCATCAAGGGGCTCGAGAAGGTCCTCGTCCCGTGGCGTGGCAAGGCCTGACCTCCCCAACTCCCTCCACCGCAGGAGTCGCCATGACAGTCCCTACGACCACCACAGGAGTCCCCATGACGCAGCCGAGCCGTACCACCCAGCGGGCGGCGGCGGCCGTCGCCGTCGTGGGTTCCCTCGTCCTGCTGAGCGGATGTGTCCAGTCAGGCCGGACGGCAGTTCGAGGGTTACACCTATCTCGACGCGACCAAGCAGGCGAGCGCCGACTACCTCGGCGGTAAGCTCGCCAAGGACCTGCAGGCGACGGCCGCCTTCCTCCTGGGACAGGGCGGCATCACCGCCGTCGGCACCCCGGACGTCTACGCGGCGGGCGTGGACGCCAAACCGGCCGCGTCGGTCAAGTGACGACCCCACCGGGACCAGAACAGCCGGAGGCGCCCCCGAGCGGTGACGAGCACCGGCTGAGGATCGATCATGTCACCCATCGCTACCTCAGCAAGGGCGCCCAGGTCCACGCTCTTTCGGACATCGACCTCACCTTCAAGACCGGCGAGTTCGTCTGTGTCGCCGGTCCCTCCGGCTGTGGGAAGACGACACTGCTGCAGCTGCTGGCCGGGTTCCTCCTGCCCACCGAGGGCTCCATCACGCTCGGCGGCAAGGAGGTGAAGGGGCCAGGGTGGGAGCGTGGGGTCGTCTTCCAGCAGCCCAACCTCTATCCGTGGATGTCGGTACGGCACAACGTCGAGCTCGGGCCGAAGCTGCGTGGTGCGAACCGGACCAAGCGCGCCGCCGATGCCACGTCCTACCTGGAGATGGTAGGGCTGAAGGACTTCATGGACCGACGTCCCTATGAGCTCTCCGGAGGGATGCAACAACGCTGCCAGATCGCCCGGGTCCTCGCCAACGACCCGCGGATCGTGCTCATGGACGAGCCGTTCGGTGCCCTGGACGCCCTGACGCGCGAGCGGCTGCAGCTCGAGCTGCTCGGGATCTGGCGCCGGACCGGGAAGACGGTCTTCTTCATCACCCACAGCGTGGAGGAGGCGATCTTCCTGGGCAGCAGGGTCATCGTCCTCAGTGCCCGCCCGGGGAGGGTGGTCTTCGACCGCCCGGTCGACTTCTCGGGCGAGGCTGGGCGCGACCTCGGGACGGAGCTGCGGACGCTGCCAGAGTTCGTCGCCCTGCGCGATGAGGTCAGCCGAAAGATCTACGAGTCGGCGGACTGAGCATGGGGCGTACCGTGCTCGTCAAGGAGGGCTCGGCAGTGCTGCCCCAGCAGGGCGACCCCCTCGTCGATGGAGCCGAGCGGGATCGCTGCATAGCCGAGGCGGAAGTGGTGCCGCGGCGGCGGCGCGGCATGGAAGTAGATGTCACCCCGCTCGATCAGCACACCGGACTGCTCCGCACGGCGGGTCAGCTCGTTCGAGTCGAGCCCGCGCGGTCCCGACATCCACAGGCTCACCCCGCCTGGTGGGTAGGGCTCCTGCTCCCACGGCAGCTCACGCTGGACGGCGACCGTCAGCCGCTCCCACTTCTCCTTCAGCCTGGCCCGCTGCCGCCGCAGGGACCGGTGGTAGTCACCGGTATCGATGAGCAGCGCCAGGGCACGCTGCAGGTGCCCTGATGGATGGCGCAGGACGTAGCGCCGGACGTTTCGCAGCTCGGCGACGAGCTCCCGGGGGCCTACGAGGTAGCCGAGCCGCAGCCCGGGCGAGAGGAACTTGGAGAAGGTGCCGAGGTGGACGACGTCCCCCGTCGTGTCCAGCGTCTTGAGCGCGGGACTGGGACTTCCGTGATAGCGGAACTCGCTGTCGTAGTCGTCCTCCACCAGCACCGTGCCCTCGCGAGCGGCGAGCTGTAGGAGGGAGACCCGCCGGTCCATGGACAGGGTCACATGAGATGCTGACGGACGTTGAGAAGGTGATCCAGCCCTGACGCGCAGGCGGCCGGCCGAGCGAGCGGTTCATCAAGGAGGCCAGCGCGATGGGTGCGTCGAGCGAGACAGCCGCCACGAGCGCGGCACGGCTGGTGGCGCGCTGGAATCACCAGCTCGCGGGCCATCGGCGGACCGTGCTCCTGCCCGACGGGGCCGACGAGCGCAGCGTCAGCGCTGCCCTGCGGCTGCACCGTGACGGTGTGG
>JBPCOG010000248.1:0-2854 GCA_051000455.1 Lapillicoccus sp.
GACCGACGACTGGTTGCGGAGCGGGCGCGGCGGGGGGCGGGGGCGCAACTGTCCGTGGCGGGGCCTGGGCCGCCTCCACCGCCGCCCGACGCGCGGCCTCGTCGGCCGCTACCCGCGCGGCGGCGGCCGTTGCCTGTTCCCGGGCACTGCGAGCCGCCTGCTCGGCCGCCACCGCGGCCGCCTGCTGGGCCGCCGCGCGCGCCGCTGCCTGTTGCGCGGCCTGCGCGGCGGCGGCGACCGCAACCTGACGGGCGAGCTCCTCGCGACGGGCCTCCTCCTGGGCCGCGAGACCCTCCTGACGCTGCTGCTCGATCTGGACGGAGGTGTTCTGCAGGGTGGCGAGCTGCTGGAGCATCGCCTGCTGCTGGGCCCGCAGGCGGGCGGTCTCCGTCACCGCGTGGTCGGAGTCGGACCTGGCCTTCTTCGCGGCGGCCGCAGCCGCAGCAGCCGCGGCGGCCTGGCGCGCCTCGGCATCGGACGCTTCACGCTGCAGGGACTGCGCGAGCAGGTTGGACGCCTCCGCCTCCTGCATCGCGCGAGCCCGTTCGCCTCCAACGGCCTCGAGCCCTGCGGCCCGGTCCAGCACGTCCTGCGGACCGGCACCCCCGAAGAAGACGTCGAGAGGACCCATGCTGCCGCCCCCCTGCTGGTAGACGTCAGCGGCATACCGCGACAGCGCCAGGTTCGCCTCGTCCGCCTTGGCGCGGGCCGCGTCGGCTCTGGCGCGAGCCACGCCGCTCTCCTTCGTGCGCTGGGCCAGCTCGAACTGCGCCCCGTTGGCGGCCTCCCCCGCGGCCGCGGCCGCGTCCTGCATCTGGACGACCGTGTCCCGGGAGGCCGCCAGCTGGGCGTCCAGGGCGGCCACCTGCCCAGCCCGGTCCGTCACGGCGGCCTTGGCTCCGGCGACCTGGTCGGCGGAGGGGAACACCGGGCCGGGGTCGGCGTATGCGGGCGCGGCGACGGAGGTGAGCAGTGCGATACCGGAGAGGGACACGAGCGCGAGGCGGGTGGCGCGACGCGCCGGACGCAGTTCCTTGGGCACAGTTTCCTCTCGCGGGCGCAACGTGACGGCTCGCTGAGCGTATGGCTCATTCGTCCCACCGGAAACACCCATCACTCCAATCCCTTTGAGAACAGGACCGATTCGGGAGTTACAGCGGTGGGATTGCCAGAATGACAGCCCTGTTTTTCCGCAGGTCAGGTGCGTGATTCGCTCAGGTGTCCACGCCAGGTCACGGGTTGGTAACCATTCGCGCGTTTTGTGCGATGGTGGCCGGCATACCCCGGCATACCCCGGCATCCCCGGCGTACCCGGCGACCGCAGCCGCTGAGAACGCGCAGCGCAGCGGTCAGGCGAAGGCGGCGGCCGCGGTTGCGGGTGCGCTCGGGTGCGCGACCGCCCCGGCGACGGCCTTGGTGACGGCCGGGTCGAACACGCTCGGCACGATGTAGTTGGCGTTGAGCTGCTCGTCGGTGACCACGCCGGAGATGGCGATGGCGGCGCGCAAGAGCATGTCGGTGGTGACCTGGGTGGCCCGCGCGTCGAGCAGACCGCGGAACACGCCCGGGAAGGCGAGCACGTTGTTGATCTGGTTCGGGTAGTCGCTGCGTCCGCTTGCCACGACCGCAGCGCGTTTGGCCGCCTCGGCGATGTCGACCTCCGGGTCGGGGTTGGCAAGGGCGAAGACGATCCGGTCCGGGGCCATGTCGTCGATCCACTCGGCCGGCAGGACACCCCCGGCGCTGACACCGATGAAGACGTGTGCGCCGCCGAGGGCGGCTCGCAGGTCGCCCCGCATCAGGCTGGGGTTGGTGCGCTGGGCCAGCGACAGCTTGGCGGGCGGCAGGTCGGTGTCCTCGCGGCACAGGATCCCCTCGCGGTCCCAGACGACCACGTCGTGGGCGCCGGCGGCCAGGAGCAGGGTGACGATGGCGGTACCGGCCGCACCGGCCCCTGCCACGACGATGCGCACGTCGCCGATCTCTCGCCTGACGCACCGCAGGGCGTTCGTGAGCGCAGCGAGGACCACGATCGCCGTGCCGTGCTGGTCATCGTGGAAGACGGGGATGTCGAGGCTCTCGCGCAGCCTCGCCTCGATCTCGAAGCACCTTGGGGCGGCGATGTCCTCGAGGTTGATGCCACCGAAGCCGGGCGCGATGATCTCGACGGTACGGACGATCTCGTCGACGTCCTGGGTGTCGAGGCAGATCGGCCAGGCGTCGATGTTCGCGAAGCGCTTGAACAGCGCTGCCTTGCCCTCCATCACCGGCAGTGCCGCCCCGGGACCGATGTTGCCGAGCCCGAGGACCGCGGAGCCGTCGGTGACCACGGCGACCGAGTTGCCCTTGATCGTCAGCCGGGAGACGTCCTCGGGGTGTGCGGCCAGGGCCAGGCTGACCCGGCCCACCCCTGGCGTGTACGCCATGGAGAGGTCGTCCCGGGTGCGCAGCGGGACCGTCGGCTCGACGCTGATCTTGCCCCCGATGTGCAGGAGGAACGTCCGGTCGGACACTTTGTGCACGGTGACGCCCTCGACCTCGCGGATGGCGTCGACGACCTCCTCCGCGTGCACCCCGTCAGTCGCCGAGCAGGTCAGGTCGATGACGAGGCGGTCGTGGCGCGACTCCACGACGTCAAGGGCGGTCGTGATGCCACCTGCGGTGGACACGGCGGTGGCGAGCTCGCCGACGACCGCCGGGTCGGTGCCGGCGTGGATCCGGACGGTGATCGAGTAGGACCCGGTCGTCGCCCGCGCTCGCTGGATGCTGCTGACCTTCGCCTCTGACATGGCCCGATCCTCCCATGCGCGGTGTCCGGGCCGCGACGGGCCGGTGAACACCCAGAGCTTGTCGG
>JBPCOG010000099.1:0-3918 GCA_051000455.1 Lapillicoccus sp.
GCTGATCGGCTGGCTCCACGAGGCCGTCGACACCGGGGCCGACGTCGTCATCAACCCCGCGGCGTTCACCCACTACTCCTACGCGCTGCGCGACGCCTGCGCCATCGTCACGGCGAGCGGCCGGACCGTCATCGAGATCCACCTGTCAAACCCGGCGGCGCGGGAGTCGTTCCGGCAGACGTCGGTCGTGGCCGGGGTCGCGACGGGCACCATCGCGGGGTTCGGCACCCGGTCCTACCTGCTCGCCCTCCGGGCGCTCGTCTGACCTGCTCCCGCCCGGGCGCGCCGAAGGACGGGACCGGAGCGCCGGCAACCCGCGAACCCGGCCGTTTCGGTGGTTCGCTCCCGTCGGTCGGCCCGGTGGGTGTGGCCGTTGTGGGTGGGCGCGTGGCTCGTGACACCCTGCCTGACATGGGTGCGATGACCGACCTGGCCCGCTCGACCGGCGTCGCGGGCACCTCGCCCGCGCTGGCGGCATACACGGCGCGGCCGCCGGGTCGGGAGCGGCGCCCCGGCATCGTCGTCCTGCACGAGGGGTTCGGGCTCGACGACGTCACCAAGCGGCACGCCGACCGCCTGGCGTCGCTGGGTTACCTCGTCATCGCGCCGGACCTCTTCACGGGCGGCGGCACGCTGCGGTGCCTGAGGGCGAGCATCCTCGCCATGCGACGCGGCGAGGGCCAGCCGTTCCAGGACATCGCCGCGGCCCGCCAGTGGCTGCTCGACCGCGATGACTGCACCGGCCGGGTGGGCGTCATCGGGTTCTGCATGGGTGGCGCCTTCGCCCTGCTGTGCGCCACCGGGCGCGGGTTCGACGTCAGCTCCGCCAACTACGGCATGCTGCCCCAGACGCCCGAGATGCTCCGCGGCGCCTGCCCGGTCGTGGCCAGCTACGGCGGCCGCGACAAGATCCTCACCGGCGCGGCCGGGAAGCTCGACAGGGCGCTGACCCGGCTCGGGGTGGAGCACGACGTCAAGGAGTACCCCGCCGCCGGGCACCAGTTCATGAACGACGCGGAGAACGCCCCGTGGTTCCTCCGGCCGGTCCTGCGTCTCAGCACCGCCGGGCCGGAACCGGACTCGGCAGCCGACTCCTGGGCGAGGATCGACGGATTCTTCTCCCGTCACCTCCGCGGCTAGACTGGACGGCGATCCCCGAACGTCGACGGCCCCCGGGCCTGCGCCCCCGTGGCGCGCCCGGCCGCGACCCGGCATACGAAAGCGATGTGACCCCCGTGGCAACGAGCAACGACCTGAAGAACGGCATGGTGCTCAACATCGACGGGCAGCTGTGGTCCGTCGTGGAGTTCCAGCACGTCAAGCCAGGCAAGGGGCCGGCGTTCGTGCGCACCAAGCTCAAGGCTGTGCTGTCCGGCAAGGTGGTGGACCGGACGTTCAACGCGGGGACGAGGGTCGAGACCGCGAACGTCGACAAGCGCACCATGCAGTACCTCTACAAGGACGGCACGGACTACGTCTTCATGGACCCCGACACCTATGACCAGGTGCACGTCTCCGAGGAGGTCGTCGGCACCGTCGCGAGCTACCTGCTGGAGAACCAGAACGCCATCGTCGCGACCCATGACACGGTGCCGCTCTACGTCGAGCTGCCGGCGTCGGTCGTTCTCGAGATCACCCACACCGACCCGGGCCTGCAGGGTGACCGGTCGACGGGCGGGACCAAGCCCGCGACCCTGGAGACAGGGGCCCAGATCGCGGTCCCGCTCTTCCTCGAGTCGGGCACCCGCGTCAAGGTCGACACCCGGGACGGGTCCTACCTCGGCCGCGTCAACTGAAGCGTCCGACCCCCGTCCCCCGAGGCCCCCAGATGAGCGCACGGACCAAGGCACGCAAGCGGGCGCTGGACCTGCTGTTCGAGGCGGACCAGCGCGGGCTCAACGCGGAGACGCTGCTCTCAGAACGGCAGGCGCAAGGCCCCTCCGGCCCCCCGCTGAACGAGTACACGGCAGAGATCGTCACCGGGGTGGTCGGCCGGTGGAGCGACATCAACGAGCTGCTCGCGACGTACAGCCAGGGCTGGCCGGTCGAGCGGATGCCGGGCGTCGACCGGGCCATCCTGCGGATCGGGGCCTGGGAGGTGGTCTACAACGACCAGGTCCCGGACGGCGTCGCGATCGCCGAGGCCGTCGCGCTGGCGAGGTCGCTGAGCACCGACGAGTCCCCGTCGTTCGTCAACGGGCTGCTCGCCCGGCTCGCCGAGGTCAAGCCGACCCTGGTCTGACGGCCTCGGCGCCTGACGCGAGCGCCCCGTGCGGGCGCAGGCACGATCCGGCCGGGTGGCCGGTCGCCGGAGGCAGCCCGCACCCGCTAGCATGGCCGACGAACCGACATCCTTTAACCACCGTCCCGTGAGGCGGGAAAGGAGGTCCTGGTGGTAGCTGCCGCCCAGCCTGCCCCGGCCGCACGCATGGTCATGAGCTCCGGTGACGTCTCCCGGGCCCTGCGACGGGTCGCCCACGAGATTCTCGAACGCAACAAGGGCCCCCAGGATCTCGTCGTCCTCGGGATCCCGTCCCGGGGCGTCCCGCTCGCCCGCCGCCTCGTGCGGGTCATGGCCGAGGTCGAGGGCGCGGAGGTCCCCGTCGGGGCCCTGGACGTGACGATGCACCGCGACGACCTTCGCCACCAGCCCGTGCGTGCGCCGGCCCGCACCGACATCCCCGTGCCCGGGATCGACGACCAGGTCGTCGTGCTCGTCGACGACGTCCTCTTCTCCGGCCGGACCATCCGGGCGGCCCTCGAGGCCCTCGCCGAGCTCGGACGCCCTCGCGCGGTCCGCCTCGCCGTCCTCGTCGACCGCGGCCACCGGGAGCTGCCGATCCGGGCCGACCACGTGGGCAAGAACCTGCCGACGTCCTCGGTCGAACGCGTCCAGGTGCACCTGCGCGAGGTCGACGACGAGGAGGACAGCGTGACGATCAGCGGAGGCGACCGGTGAGCCGCAGCCTGCTGTCCTCGGCGGACCTCAGCCGCCAGGACATCGACGACATCCTCGCGACGGCCACCTCGATGCACGACGTGCAGAAGCGCGACGTCAAGAAGATCCCGACCCTGCGCGGCCGGACGATCATCAACCTCTTCTTCGAGGACTCCACGCGCACCCGGTCCTCCTTCGAGATCGCCGGGAAGTGGATGTCCGCCGACACGGTCAACATCACCGGCAAGGGCTCGTCGGTGTCGAAGGGCGAGTCGCTGCGCGACACCGTCCAGACCATCGCCGCCATGGGCGTGGACGCCCTCGTGATCCGCCACCACGCCTCCGGCGCCTGCCAGCAGGTCGCCCGCTGGGTCGACGCGTGCGTCATCAACGCCGGCGACGGCACCCACGAGCACCCGACCCAGGCGCTCCTCGACGCCTACACGCTGCGCCAGCGGATCGGTGACGTCGACGGCAAGCACGTCGTCATCGTCGGGGACCTTACCCACTCTCGGGTGTTCCGCTCCAACGTCATCACCCTCGGACGGCTGGGCGCCCGGGTCACCGTCGTCGCCCCACCGACCCTCATGCCCAGCGGGATCGACTCGTGGGCCAAGGCCGACGGCTTCGCGACCAGCTATGGCCTCGACGAGGTGCTCGACGACGGCGTGGACGCGGTGATGATGCTGCGCGTCCAGCGCGAGCGGATGAGGGGCGGGTTCTTCCCGACGGCCCGCGAGTACACCGTCGGCTACGGACTGACCCGCGACCGGCTGGACCGACTCGTCGAGGCGAACCCGGACCTGGTCGTCCTGCACCCCGGCCCGATGAACCGCGGCCTGGAGATCGCGGCGGACGCCGCCGACTCGGCGAGCTCGGTCGTCCTCGAGCAGGTCTCCGCCGGGGTGGCCGTGCGGATGGCCGTGCTCTACCACCTGCTGTCCGGAGAGGACACCGCCGAATGACCGCGACCCCCACGC
>JBPCOG010000173.1:0-1801 GCA_051000455.1 Lapillicoccus sp.
ACCAGACCCGGGCGTTGTCGAACGTCTGCGAGACACCGCTGCGCGCCTCGGGGACCTCGGTGGTCGTGGGGAAGCCGATCGCCGACGCGAGGGCGCCCTTCGAGTCCCAGTAGCCGCGGATGGCGCCGAGGACCGTGCCGGTCCGGTTCGGCTCCCAGACGAGCGAGCGGCCGTAGCTGCTGAACTCGACCCGGGAGCCACCAGGCACGGCATACTCGTCGGTCGGGATGCCCCAGGCGTTGCCGGGGCCGCCGTTCTGCGTCCAGTAGACGTCGAACCCGGCTCCGAGCAGGGCCGTCCCTGCGGACGTGCTGTAGACCGCCTTGCCGCCCTGGAAGCCGGTCCGGTAGCCGGTCGCGACCCGGGTCTCGCCCACCGCGACCAGCCCGAGCTCGCCACCCGCGCCACCGAGAGCCTGCCAGCGCTGGTAGATCGCACTGTCGGTGTAGGTGACCTTGGCCGCCGTCTCCTGCCGGATCTGGGACAGCAGCGAGTAGACGTTGGCGCCCGGGCAGGCGGTGGCGAAGGTGTCCCGGTGCCCGGTGATGACCGGCAGCGTGACCGTCGTCCCCGCGGGGTAGCGGGACCCCGAGTCGCCGCTGGTCAGCTGCGTCGTCGCGGCCGGGTTGACGTAGAAGTCGTGCAGCCGCATGGCGAGGATGGTCGTCAGCGCGGTGCGCCCGGCCGTCGGCAGCGTCGCCGTCTCGTAGTTGCCCAGGATCGAGACGCCGAAGGTCATGTTGTTGAAGCCGAGCGCGTGGGCCCCGATCATCGGGTTCTTCAGCCCGCCGATGCGCCCCTCGAAGGTCTGGCCGTACTTGTCGACCAGGGCGTTGTAGCCGATGTCGCACCATCCGAGGTTCTGGGTGTGGTACGCGAGGATGCTTCGCACGATGGCCGCGGAGTCGGTGGCGGCGTAGGTGTTGGAGTCGGCGGTGTGGTGCACGACCGCGGCCTTCGTCGTCGTCGCGGTGTCCGGGTCGCACCCGCCGCGGAGGCTCTCGTCCGCCCCCCACTGGGCGCGGCTGATGATGACCGGGCTCACCGGTGCGGCGACCGCCGAGCCGGCCGGCGCGACCGTGCTCGGGGTGGGCGTCCGGTCCGGCGTGATGAGGGTGAGCTCGGCGCTGTCGAGGTCGGCGCGACTGGCCCGTGCGGCGCGCACCTGGACCCGTGACGTGCCCGGGAGCCACAGCGGGTCGGTGCCCATGCGCGTGCCCCGGCCGACGCCGTCCACCTGGTCGGCGTCGCCCGAGGGGGCGAGGTGCTTCCACTCGCTCCACCCCGAGGGGCCCATGGTGCGAAGGAGCAGGTCGACGCGCTGGGGCGCCGTCGCGACGGGCCAGGTCAGGGCCACCATGTCGCCGCCAAGGGCGACGTCAACAACGACGTCGTCGGGCTGGCCGGGGGCCGGGGTGCCGGGCGTGACCGGCTCGGCGTTGGGCCGGATCGCGCTCTCGCCGCCGGCCTGCCCGAGGCCGACCTTCGGGACCTTCGCCAGCGCCTGCCGAGTGACCACCGTCCTGGCGGTCGGCCCGGAGCCCGCGGCAGCCCCCCAGTTCGGCAGGGTCGTCGTCGGCAGGACCATGAGGGTCGCGGCCAGGGCACCTGCGGGGACGATCCGGCGAACGGTCTTGCTGGCGAGCATCAGAGTCCTGACTCGGTCGGGTGCGGGCAGCGGGGAGCGCTGCGAAGGTGTCGGCTTCGATGTCCTTCGCACCTGATCCAGCCTCATTGTCAACTTTGTAACCTTTATCCCCTGTTTTCACTGCTTTCACAAGGCCCGCCGCGTAACTACACC
>JBPCOG010000272.1:0-5575 GCA_051000455.1 Lapillicoccus sp.
CAGCGGGAGGGCGACGTGCCAGACCCGTTCCTGGCGGCGGTCACCGTGCCGGGCCCACAAGATCATGGCGACGGTGCCGAGCACGTAGGGGATGGCGTTGATGAACCCGCGCTCGAGGATGGTGTAGTTCGTCCCGAACTGCTGCTCGAAGCCCTTGATGATGGTCGGCAGGAAGAACCCGAGGGCGTAGACGCCGTAGACCGCGCCGAAGTAGACGCAGGCCAGGGCCCAGATCCGCGGCCGGGTCAGCGACTCCCGGATCGACACGTGGAAGCGGGCGGCCTTGGCGCTGTCGTCGCGGTCCATCGCATCGGCCAGGGCCGCGCGCTCGGCGTCGGTGAGCCACTGGGCGTCGACGGGACGGTCGGTGAGGTAGAACCAGCAGACGACGCCGACGATGACCGCCGGGATCCCCTCGAGGAGGAACATCGTGCGCCAGCCGGCGAGCCCGAGGAGGCCGTTGCCGTACTCGATGAGCAGGGACGACACCGGTGCCCCGATCGCGGACGAGAGTGGGATCGCCATCATGAACAGCGCGGTGACCCGGGCCCGGTCCTTCTGCGGGAACCAGTAGGTGAGGTAGAGGATGATCCCCGGGAAGAACCCGGCCTCGGCGATCCCCAGGACGAAGCGCAGGCTGTACAGCCACCCGGCACTGGGCACGAACGCCATCGCGGCGGCGACGACGCCCCAGGTGACCATGATCCGGGCGATCCACCGGCGCGCCCCGAAACGGTGCAGGGCCATGTTGCTCGGCACCTCGAGCAGGAGGTAGCCGATGAAGAACACCCCGGAGGCGAGGCCGAACATCTGCTGGGTGAGGCCGAGATCCTTGTTCATGCCGTTGGGGCCGGCGAAGGAGATGTTGGTGCGGTCGAGGTAGTTGATGAAGTAGAGCAGCCCCAGGAAGGGGCTGAGGCGCCAGGCGACCTTGCGCGTCGCCGAGCCAAGAGCGCTCTCGTCGCGTGCCTGCGGGTCCCGGTCAGTGCTGGCTGTCGTCATGGTCGGCCTCCTCGCCGTTGTGGTTTGCGAGCAGCCACGAACTTAGCGCCGTCAGCCGGCGCCGTCGAGGACCGCCCCGCGGAGCACGTCGAGGCCGACGCCGCCGACGTCGAGCGCCCGGCGGTGGAACGCCTTGAGGTCGAAGGCGTCACCCTCGCGGTCGCGGACCTCGTCACGCAGCCGGCGCCACAGCCGCTCGCCGATCTTGTAGCTCGGCGCCTGCCCAGGCCAGCCGAGGTACCGGTCGAGCTCGAAGCGCAGGCTCTTCTCGTCCATGTTGGCGTGCGCGGTGAGGAACTCCCACGCCTTGTCGTAGGTCCAGTCCCCGCCACCGACCTCCGCCGGCGCCTCGAACCCGCAGTGGACGCCGATGTCGATGACGACGCGGGCCGCCCGCATCGACTGCCCGTCGAGCAGGCCCATCCGGTTGCCCGGGTCCTCCATGTAGCCCAGCTCGGCCATCAGCCGCTCGGCGTAGAGGGCCCACCCCTCCCCGTGCCCGGAGGTCCACGCGTCCAGGCGACGCCACGTGTTGAGCAGCTCGGAGCGGAAGACCGTCTGCGCGACCTGCAGGTGGTGGCCCGGGACGCCCTCGTGGTAGACGGTCGTCAGCTCGCGCCAGGTCCCGAACTCGGTCACGCCCTTGGGCACCGACCACCACATCCGTCCGGGTCGGCTGAAGTCCTCGCTCGGGCCGGTGTAGTAGATGCCGCCGGTCTGGGTCGGGGCGATCCGGCACTCGATCGTGCGCACCGGCTCGGGGATGTCGAAGTGGGTGTCGGCGAGGTTGGCGATGACCTCGTCGGCCTTGCCCTGCATCCAGCGCTGCAGCTCGTCGGTGCCGTGCAGGGTGTATGCCGGGTCCTGGTCGAGCGCCTCGATGGCCTCCTTGACGCTCGCGCCGGGCTTGATCCGAGCGGCCACCTCCTGCATCTCGGCGGTGATCCGGGCCAGCTCCTGCTGGCCCCACGCGTACGTCTCCTCGAGGTCCACGCTGGCACCGAGGAAGTAGCGCGACACCAGTGCGTAGCGCTCCCGGCCGCACGCGTCCGCCTCGGGGGCCACCCCCTCGAGCTCGGTGCGCAGGAACTCCCCGAGCTCCCGGTATGCCGTGGCCGCGGCCGCCGCGGCCTGTCCCAGGCGGGACCGCACCTCCGGGGAGAGGTCGGCCCCCCCCGCTGTCCCCGCTCCGGCGACGAGGGCGTTGAAGTAGCCGTCCTCCGCGGTGAGGTCGCCGCACTGGTCTATGCACCTGGACACCTGGCGCCGCGGAGCGACGTTGCCCTTGTCCCGGGCGGCCAGGAGCGACTCGCGGTACTGGCCCAGGGCCGTGGGCACCTTGGCCAGGCGCACCGCCACCGTCTGCCACGCGGAGTCGCTGTCCTGGGCCATCAGGTCGAAGATGTCGCGGATGCCCTGGACGGGCGAGGCGATGACGTTGAGGGACATCTCCTCCAGGCCGGCCGCGTGCGCCTCCTCGGCGAGCCCGAGTCGCTCCCGCATCGCGGCGACGGTGACCCTGTCGATGTCGTCGGCAGGCGTGACCGTCTCGAGCAGGGCCAGCGTCCTGCGGCGCAGGTCGGAGTGCGCCTGCAGACCGGCGGGGGAGAAGTCGTCGAGGTCCTCGTCGTGGCCGGGGACGCCGAGGTAGGTGGCCAGGATCGGGCTGAGCGCGACCTCGGCGTCGTGGTAGGCGTCGGCGATCTGGTCGACGGCCGTTCGCGGCCGGGCGCCGGCGTTCGATGCGCTCGGTGCACTGGAGGGGTTCGGTGCACTGGGGGGGTTCGGGGGCTCGGAGGTCACGCTGCCGAAGGTACCGCAGCCCCGGAGCCGCCGGTGGCGCCGCCGAGCCCCCCCCCGGTCGAGCGGTCCAGGACTGCGCCCTCAGCGGGGCAGGACCGAGGAGCGCCAGGCCCCCGGGGCCGGACGGGGCGACACCCGGAGCCTGCTCGCCGGCGCGGACCACGCCGACCCACGGCGGCTCTCCGGCCCCGCCGCCGAGCCGGGTGAGCCGGCGGCGCCGACGAGGGCGACGGCGGCCACGAGGGCGGCCACCTCCTCGGACGTCGGCGCGCCGCGGAGCACCCGGACGGCGGGCACCGGTGCGGACGCTGCCGCGGCCCCGGGGGGCCCTGGGGCCGGCGAGGCACCGGGCGCCCCGGTGGCGTTCACAGCGGGATGTTCCCGTGCTTCTTCGGCGGGAGGGTCTCCCGCTTCGTCCGCAGCGCCCGAAGCGCCCGGGTGACGTTCATCCGGGTGTTCGACGGCGAGATGACGGTGTCGATGTAGCCCCGCTCGGCGGCGATGTAGGGGTTGGCGAGCGTCTCCTCGTAGGTTCTGATGAACTCCCCGCGTGCCAGCTCGACGTCGCTGCCGGCGTCCTCGACCGCCTTGAGCTCCTTGCGGTAGAGGATGTTGACGGCTCCCTGGGCACCCATCACCGCGATCTGGGCGGTGGGCCACGCGAGGTTGATGTCGGCACCGAGGTGCTTGGAGCCCATCACGTCGTAGGCACCCCCGTAGGCCTTGCGGGTGATCACCGTGACGAGGGGGACCGTCGCCTCGGCGTACGCGAAGATGAGCTTGGCCCCCCTGCGGATGATGCCGTCCCACTCCTGGTCGGTGCCCGGCAGGAAACCCGGGACGTCGACGAAGGTCAGCACCGGCACGTTGAACGCGTCGCAGGTGCGCACGAACCGGGCGGCCTTCTCCGAGGCGTCGATGTCGAGACACCCCGCGAACTGGACCGGCTGGTTCGCCACGACCCCGACGGACATCCCGTCGACACGGGCGAACCCGCAGATGATGTTGGGCGCGAACAGCGCCTGCACCTCGAGGAACTCCCCGTCGTCGACCACGTGCTCGATGATCTGGTGCATGTCGTAGGGCTGGTTCGCCGAGTCAGGGATCGCCGTGTCGAGCCACCTGTCCTCGTCGGTGACGGCGAGGTCGGCCTCCCCGTCGGCGTCGGCGAGGTCGGCCCCCCGGTCGACGTCGGAGAACCGGGGCGCCTCCTCGAGGTTGTTGCTCGGCAGGTAGGACAGCAGCGCCTTGACGTAGTCGACGGCGTCCTGCTCGTCATGCGCCATGTAGTGGGCGACCCCCGACTTGGTGTTGTGCGTGCGCGCCCCCCCGAGGTCCTCGAACTCGACCGCCTCTCCGGTCACGGCCCTGATGACGTCCGGGCCCGTGATGAACATGTGCGAGGTCTGGTCGACCATGACGGTGAAGTCGGTGATGGCGGGGGAGTAGACGGCGCCGCCGGCGCAGGGACCCATGACGAGGCTGATCTGCGGGATCACCCCGGAGGCGTGGACGTTGCGCCGGAAGATCTCGCCGTAGAGGCCGAGGCTGACGACGCCCTCCTGGATCCGCGCACCCCCGGAGTCGTTGAGCCCGATGACCGGGCAGCCGATCTTCATCGCGAAGTCCATGACCTTGACGATCTTCTCTCCGAACACCTCGCCGAGCGACCCGCCGAAGACGGTGAAGTCCTGGGCGAAGATCGCGACCTGACGGCCGTCGACGGTTCCGTAGCCGGTGACGACGCCGTCGCCGTAGGGCCGGTTCCGCTCCTGTCCGAACTGGTTGCTGCGGTGTCTGGCGTACTTGTCCATCTCGATGAAGCTGCCCTCGTCGAGGAGCATCCCGATCCGCTCCCGGGCGGTCTTCTTGCCACGGGCGTGCTGCTTGTCCACGGCGCGCTCGGAGCCGGCGTGGGCGACCTCGGCGACGCGCCGCTTCAGGTCGGCCAGCTTGCCGGCCGTGGTGTGCAGGTCCGGCGCGTCGTCGCCCGGGCCCTGGGCATCCGCGGTCGAGACCTCAACGTTCGCCATGAGGGGGCAGCCTAGCCTTAGCCGGGTGAGATCACCGCTGGACGCCGCCGCGCTCGCTGAGGTGCTCGTCGGCCCCGGGTCCCCCTGGGGCGCGGTCGAGTACCACGCGGAGGTCGACTCGACCAACGCACAGGCGCTACGGGCGCGCCGCCCGTGGCACGTCGTCCTCGCCGACCACCAGCGCGCCGGGCGCGGCCGGATGCGCCGGGAGTGGCGGGCCCCACCGAGGGCCTCCGTCGCGGTGTCCGTGCTGCTCCCCCTGCCGCAGCAGGACTGGGGCTGGGTGCCCCTGCTCGCCGGGCTGGCCATGCTGCGGGCGATCGAGGACACCTCCGGGCTCCGCGCCGGTCTCAAGTGGCCCAACGACGTCCTCGTCGGCGCCGGCAAGGTGTGCGGGGTGCTGTGCGAGCTGCTCCCGGCCCGGGCGCCGGGCAGGCCCGAGGGGGTCGTCGTCGGCGCCGGTGTCAACGTGGACCAGACCCGGGACGAGCTGCCCGCGGGCACGGCCACCTCGTTGGCGCTGTGCGGCGCGGCGACCCGCCGGGAGGAGCTGGTCGTCGCCTACCTCGGCCGGCTCGCCGAGGTGCATGCCGCCGCCCTCGCCGGCGGCCCGGCTGCCCGGGGCGAGCACGCGGCATACCGCGAGCGCTGCGTCACGCTGGGGCGGGTGGTCCACCTCGGCCGGCCCGGGGGGTCGGGGGTCAGCGGCCGGGCGTGCGGCGTCGACGAGCAGGGAC
>JBPCOG010000237.1:0-12576 GCA_051000455.1 Lapillicoccus sp.
CCCCAGTTTGCTCCCTCGGCGACCGGACGCGGTGGTCCACGGACAACGTGTCCTGCGGGGCGCCCACGCAGCTCGCCCCCGCGCAGGTCCAGCCCGGTGGCCCGCTGGCGCCCGTCGGGCGCCCCCCCGGCATCGACCGCCCCGCGGGACGGCATACCGGCGCATCGGACGGCGACGGGGAGGCGGACGGCGCGGTCCGGACCGGGAGGGGGGCGGTCGTCGGGACCGGGAGCACAACCGGTACCGGGGGCGCCGCGGAGGAAGCGACGGCCGCCGCCGCGGAGACAGCCGAGGCGCCGAGGTCCGTGGCGGAGCTGCTCGGCGAGCTCGACTCGATGATCGGCCTGGACCGGGTCAAGCGTGAGGTGCACCAGCAGGTCGCGATGCTCAAGGTCGAGCAGAAGCGCAAGGACGCCGGGATGCGGAACCCGGCGGTCACCCGGCACCTCGTCTTCGTCGGCAACCCGGGCACCGGCAAGACGACGGTCGCGCGGATGGTGGCGGGGATCTACACGGCGCTCGGGCTGCTCAGCAAGGGCCAGCTCGTCGAGGTCGACCGGTCCGAGCTCGTCGCCGGCTACCTCGGGCAGACCGCCATCAAGACCGCTGAGACCTGCGCCCGGGCCGCCGGCGGCGTGCTCTTCATCGACGAGGCATACGCCCTCGGTGGTGACCAGTACGGCGCCGAGGCGGTCAACACCCTCGTCAAGGAGATGGAGGACCGGCGCGACGACCTCGTCGTCATCGTCGCCGGCTACCCGGACCCGATGCTCGCCTTCATCGTCCAGAACCCCGGGCTGGCGAGCCGGTTCAAGACGACCATCGACTTCGGGGACTACACCGACGACGAGCTGGTGGCGATCCTCGGCGTGCTGGCGTCCAACGCCGACTACGACCTGGGCCCGGAGGCGGAGAGCCGGTTCCGGACCATCCTGTCGGTCACGCCACGCGGCCACGCGTTCGGCAACGGACGGTTCGCCCGCAACCTGCTCGAGGAGGCCATCGGCCGGCACGCCTGGCGCCTGCAGGACGTCGGGGACCCGACGGACGAGCAGCTGCGCCGGCTGCTGCCGGAGGACTTCGAGGACGCCGGGACGCCGGAGGTGCCGTCGCACGGCGGGAGGCCCGCCGATGCCGCGGACCCCGCTGCCCCCGCTGCCCCCGCGGACGCTGCCGCCGAGGACCCGGCTGCCACCGGGCCCACGGCTGCCGCCGGGGCGCTCCCATGACGCAGGCGCCGACGCTCGGCCCCCCTGCGCCGGCCCCCGGGCCCGCCCCCACGCCTGCGCCCACGGCTACGGCCACGGCCAGCGTTCCGGGCGCTCCCGTGCCCGCGCGGCACGGGTTGGTCCTGACCCTGGTGCGCCGGCTCCTCGAGGGCACCCCGGGACGGATGCGCTTGCTCGGCGGGCTGGCCGCCCTGGCGGCGACGGTCTTCGGCCTCGTCGGGGCGAACACGCTCTGGTCGTCCGCCGCGGCGCTGGAGCGCGCGAACCGCAACACCAGCCAGGTGGTGCGCGTCCAGTCCGTCTACACCGACCTCGTCCGCGCGGATGCCGACGCGACGAGCTCCTTCCTCGTCGGCGGCCTCGAGGACCCCGCCCAGCGGGCCGACTACGAGGCGTCCCTGATGCGGGCGAGCACCGCCGTCGCCGAGGCGGCGACTGCACAGCCGGCCGACGGGAAGGCGCTCGGGACGCTCAACAGCCAGATCCAGAGCTACGCCGGGCTCATCGAGCAGGCCCGGGTCTACAACCGGCAGGGTATGCCGGTCGGCGCGCAGTACCTCAAGAGTGCCAGCACGACGCTGCGCGGGCAGACCCTCCCGATCATCGACGCCCTCACCCGGGCGAACACCGAGCGCGCCACGCAAGAGCTCAGCCAGAGCTCCGACGCGCTGGCGCTGACCGGCACCGTCACCCTCGTGGTGCTCATCCTCGCGATGGTGTGGCTCGCCCGGCGCACCCACCGGTACCTCAACGCCCCGTTCGCCGGCGGCGCCGTCGCCGTGCTGGTCACCACGATGGTGGGGGTGGTGGTCCTCGGTGGGGTCGCCGCCTCGGCCCGCGCCGCCCGCACCAACGAGTTCGCGGGCACGCTGGCACTGACGACCGCTCGCGCGGGCGCCTACGACGCGAAGTCCAACGAGAGCCTCACCCTCATCGCACGGGGGCAGGGCAAGAGCTTCGAGCAGACCTGGGTCGCCCAGTCCGAGAACGTCCTCGGGAACCTGCGCACCCTCGACGCGGTGCAGGGCGCCCTCGCCGGCGACGTGCGCTCAGCCGGGCTGGCCGACATCTGGCGGCAGTACGCGTCGGCGCACACGGCCATCCGCAAGCTGGACGACGGCGGTGACTGGGAGGGCGCCGTCAGGCGGGCGACCGAGCGGGTCCCCGGCTCGGCGAGCGCCTCGTTCGCCACCTTCGACCAGGCCTCGGCGCAGCTGCTGACCCGGCTGCAGCAGGCCACTGCGGACCGGGTCCTCGCGCCACGGGGCCTGGCCACCGTCACCGGCTGGGTGCTGCTCCTGCTCAGCCTCGGGGCGGCCGCGCTCGTACTGCGGGGAATCTCCCGGCGGCTGGAGGAGTACCGGTGAGCGGGCGCCGCACCGGGCGCCGCCGCGCCCCCGGGTTGTTGTCGAAGCCGCGGCGCCGCGGCGCCGCAGGGTCCGCGGCGACTCTCTGCGTCACCCTGCTGATGGGCGCCTGCGCCTCCGGGGGGAGCTACCCGGACACCCCCCTGCCGACCCCGACCCGGTCGGCACCCCCAACCTCGGCGGCCGGCCCGGCAGCGGGCGCGACCCCGGCCCCCTGCACCAACGCGACGGCGTCGTACGCCCCGCTCCCCGCGCTGCCGAAGGCCGCCGACCTGCCCCCCGGCCGGCTCCGGGAGATCCGCGACCGTGGCCAGCTCATCGTCGGGGTGTCCGCTGACAGCCTGCTCCTCGGCGCCCGCAACCCGCTCACGGGCCGGATCGAGGGGTTCGACATCGACATGAGCAGGGAGGTGGCCCGGGCGATCCTCGGTGACCCGGAGAAGGTCCAGCTGACGGTGATCCAGGCGACCGACCGGATTCCCGTGCTGGAGAACCGCAGTGTCGACATGGTCGCCCGCAACATGACGATGACCTGTGACCGGTGGGCCAGGGTCGCGTTCTCCAGCGAGTACTACCACTCCGGCCAGAAACTGCTCGTCGCGAAGGGGTCGCCGGTCACCGCCCTGTCCCAGCTGGCCGGCAAGAAGGTCTGCGCGCCCAACGGCACGTCGAGCATGGACAAGCTGCGGACCTTCACCGGGGTCACCGCAGTCGGCGCCGACACGCACACCGGCTGCCTGGTGCTGTTCCAGCAGGGCAAGGTCGACGCGATCACCGGGGACGACACGGTGCTGGCCGGACTCGTCGCCCAGGACCCGTACGCCTACGTCCCCCCGGGGGACCCGATCACGAGCGAGCCCTACGGTCTCGCGGTGAACAAGGACGACCGGGTCTTCGTCCAGTACCTCAACACGATCCTCGAGCAGATGCGCGCGGACGGTCGGTGGAAGGCCATCTACGACAGGTGGTTCGCCGCGCCGCTCGGACCTGCCCCCGCCCCCCCCGCCCCGGTCTACGGACGCGCGTGACCGTGTCCCTGTCGCCCGTCCCCGTCCCCTCGACCGGAGCCGCGCCCGAGGCGCCCGCCCGCCTCGGCGTCCCCGTCACGCCACAGCAGGCCTACGGCTACCTGCGCGACCTGAGCGTCTGGAGGGAGCGGCGCAAGGCTGACCTCGACGCCCTAGACGCCGCCGCACTCGCCGCGAGCGACCAGAGCACCTTCACCCGGGACATGACCGTCTCGATGGCCCTGTGGAAGGCGATCTCGGACCGCTACGACCTGCTCGAGGTCACCTTCGACTCCGGCCGCGTCGGACCGAAGGAGGCGGACCGGATCTCCACCCTGATCTGGGGACGCCTCGACGTGGCGCCGGGATCCGCAGCCGGCGCCATCGCCCCCTCCACCTCCGGGGCGCTGGCACTGTCCCTGCCGGAGGCCTGTCGGCTCTGCGACGCGATGACCTCCTCGCTGCGCGCCCGCCTGTCGCTGGAACCGTCCGGGGCCGAGGTGGGCACCCGGCTCAAGGACGTGCGCGAGACCGTCGAGCGGGTCCGCGACCAGGTGGGCCTGGTGCCGGCGGGGCCGGAGCGGGAGCGGGCCCGGGAGCGGATGCTCCGGCTCGAGCAACGGCTCGTGGACGTCACCGACCGGGCCAGGCGCGGGGCCGACGTCGGCGGCCTGCTCGCCCCGCTGGAGTACGACGCCTCCGGCGCCGAGCGCGACCTCATCGTCGGTGCCGGGCAGCGGGTGGACAACGAGCGCGACGCCGCGCGAGCGCGGCGCCAGCGCACCGAGCTCGTCGCGCGTGGTGAGGCGGTCCGCACCCTGGAGACCCGGTGCGTGGCGGCCGTGTCCCCGGCCCCCCGGCTGGCCATCCCCGAGGTCACCGCCCTCGGCGAGGTGCCCACCTCTCCGGAGGAGGTGCACGCGTACCTGCTGCGCCTCGACGCCGTCTCGCGGGCCCTGACCCGTGCCCAGGGGGCGTATGCCGACGCCTTGGCCGAGCGCGACGAGCTGCGCGGGCTCGCGGGGGCCCTCGCCGCGCAGGCCCGGGCCACCGGCACGCCGCACGAGGACCTCGACGAGCTGCAGCGGCGCACCGAGGCCACGTTCGCGGGGCAGCCCACCGACATCCGCCGCGCGCGAGCCCTGGTCGCGGCATACCAGGCCTATCTGCGCAGCAGTGTCGGGCCGGGAGGCGGCCCCCGATGATCCCCACCCAGCAGGCCTGCACGCAGCCGGGCTGCACCGGACAGCTGCTCGACGGCTACTGCGACGTGTGCGGCTCGCCGGGCGAGGGTGGGCAGCAGAGTGGGCTGGAGGCGTCGAGCCGGCCGCCCACCGGTCCCGACCCCGCGCCCCCGGCGTTCCCGGCGTTCCCGGCCGTCCAGCAGCAGGCGCCGCGGGCCGGCGTCCCGAACGGCACCCCGTGCCGCCAGCCGGGCTGCACCGGTCACGTCCTCGACGGCTACTGCGACGTGTGCGGCGCCGCGGCCGGCTCGGCGCCGCCGGAGGCGGTCAACGGGGAGGACCCGATGGCGGCCTCGCCCTCGAGCCTGTCCCGGGCGAGCAACCGGCTCGCGTCCACGGCGCTCGGGTCCGCGCGGGCGGGCCAGTCCGGGACCAGGGTCACCCGCCGGGTGGGGGCCGGCTCCCAGCGGATGCGCACCGCGCGGCTCGGCGCTGGGCTGACGACGATCCCGCCGATGCCGGCCATCGACGCCCAGACCGCCATCATGGACAACCCCGTCGTCGCCGAGGACAAGCGGTTCTGCTCCAACTGCGGCAGCAGGGTCGGGCGCGGCCACGACGGCAGACCGGGACGCACCACCGGCTTCTGCCCGAAGTGCCGCCAGGCGTTCTCCTTCGACCCGAGGCTGGCACCGGGTGACCTCGTCGCCGGGCAGTACGAGGTCGCCGGTTGCCTCGCCCACGGCGGCCTGGGGTGGGTCTACCTCGCCCGCGACCGGAACGTGTCCAACCGGTGGGTCGTCCTCAAGGGCCTGCTCAACGCCGGAGACCCGGACGCGCTCGCAGCCGCCATCGCCGAGCAGCGCTTCCTCGCCCAGGTCTCGCACCCGCACATCGTCGAGATCTACAACTTCGTCACCCACGAGGACGCCGGCTACATCGTCATGGAGTACTTCGGCGGCACCTCGCTGAAGGCGCTGCTCAAGCAGCGGATGAGCCGGGCCGGACGCTACGACCCGGTCCCGGCCGACCAGGCACTTGCCTACATCATCGAGATCCTCCCGGCCTTCCAGTACCTCCACGACCTCGGGCTGGTCTACTGCGACTTCAAGCCCGACAACATGATCCAGGTGGGTGACGACCTCAAGCTCATCGACCTCGGGGGGGTGCGGCGGATCGACGACGACGCGGCCGCCATCTTCGGCACCGTCGGCTACCAGGCGCCGGAGGTGGCCGAGATGGGCACCACCGTCGCGTCCGACATCTACACGATCGGACGGACCCTGGTCGTGCTGACGATGGAGTTCCGCGGCTACCAGTCGACCTACCTCGACTCGCTGCCCGCCGTCGAGGACACCCCCCTGTTCCAGCGCTACGACTCCCTGCACCGGCTGCTCGCCAAGGCCTGCGCGAAGTCGCCCGAGGACCGCTTCACCTCGGCCGACGAGCTGCGGGTGCAGATGCTCGGCGTGCTCCGTGAGGTCGTCGCCCAGGACCAGCAGCGTTCCGGACGCGCCGTCAGCTCGGCCTCCTCGCTGCTCTTCGAGGCACCGGCGATCGCCAGCGACACCCTCGACTGGGCGACCCTGCCGGCCCTGCGGGCAGACCCCAGCGACCCCCAGGCCAGCTGGCTGCACGGGCTCGCCGGGGCCAGCGTCGACGAGCGCCTGCTCGCGCTCGCCCAGGCGCCGGGACGCTCTCCCGAGGTGAGCCTCGAGCTGGCGCGCACCGGGCTCGCGGGGGGGCGGCCCCAGGTCGTCGAACAGGCCGTCGCCGACATGCTCGGCGAGGACCCCTGGGAGTGGCGGGCGGTGTGGATGCAGGGGCTGGCCGCACTGCAGCGGGACGACCCGAAGGCCGCCGAGGGCGCCTTCAACGCCGTCTACGGCCAGGTCCCGGGAGAGCTGGCGCCCAAGCTCGCGCTGGCCTACAGCTGCGAGCGTGGCGGTGAGACGGACGTCGCGGAGGCCCTGTATGCGGCGTGCGCCAGGACCGACACCAACTACACCCCTGCGGCGGCGTTCGGGATGGCCCGGATCCGCACCGGGCGCGGGGACGTCGCGGGCGCGGTCGAGGCGCTCGACCTCATCCCGTCGACCTCGAGGGCGTACGCCCTCGCCAGGCAGACCCGGGCGAGCCTGCTCGCCGCGGGCGGCGGCGGCCTGCCGGCCCTCGCCGCCGCGCTGTCCAGTGTCGAGCAGGTCCTCATGGACCCGCGAGATCGGGCCCGCCTCTGCGTCCAGGTCTACGAGAACGGCCTGGGCCAGGTGTCCCGGTCCGGGGGGGACCAGACGCTGCGGCTCGGGGACTTCCCCGCCACCCCCCGCGGCATGCGCGAGGGTCTCGAGAACGCCCTTCGCAGGCTGGCGCGGCTCAGCGCCGACCGGAACGAGCGGGTGGCCCTCGTCGACCGGGCGAACGCCGTGCGGCCCTGGACCATACGATGACGAGACCGACGGGGAGACGAGGAACGGGGCAATGACCCAGGTACACGAGGCAGGGGCCTGTCCCCGCTGCGGGACCGAGCGCCTCCCCGGGGCCGTGTTCTGCGAGCAGTGCGCCCACGACTTCACGGGCGAGCACAGGGGCACCACCGCCCGGCACACCGTCAGGTCCGCGGCCACCCCGGACATCGAGCCGCTGGGTGACGAGTCCCCGCTCGACACCGGCTGGACCGGCGGCCGGTGAGCGTGGGAGGCACCGGGCCCACGTGTCCCGGCTGTGGGGCAGCGCGGGACCCGGACGCCCTCTTCTGCGAGGAGTGCGCCTACGACTTCACCGGCGGCAGGGCCACCCAGGAGCTGGCGATGGGCGGGCCGCCCGCGGCCGCGGCCGAGAGCGTGCCGGCCGGCCCGGGCCCGGACGCTCGCCACCAGGGCCAGGTGCGTGCGGGTCCGGCGCCGCCGATCACGGCGAGGACGGGCGAGGAGTCGCCGCTCGACGTCGGCTGGACCGGTGCGGTGGCCCGCGGTGGTCCTCCCGGCGCGCCGCCGGTCCCCGCCCGGACGCCCACCGAGCCGTCCTGCGTCGAGTGCGGCGAAGGTGTCTACCTCGACGGCTACTGCGACCACTGTGGCAGCAAGGCGCGCGACCCCCGCGACCACTTCACCGAGTCCCCCGCCCCCTGGGTGGGCGGAGTGTGTGACATCGGCATCCGGCATACCCGCAACGAGGACGCCATGGCGCTGGGCGCCCACGCGGAACCGCTGTCCTTCGCCGTGCTCGTCGTCTGCGACGGCGTCTCCCGGTCGACGGACTCGCACATCGCGAGCCTCGCGGCGAGCCGCGCCGCCCGCGACGTCCTCGACGACCCGGTCCCCCGGGGGATGGGCACCAGGGCCGCCGTCGTCGGCGCAGTGCAGCGCCGGCTCGGGGAGGCCGTGCAAGCCGCCCAGCGCGCCGTCGTGGAGACCACCAAGGACGCCACCGCGCCGAACCCGCCGTCCTGCACCTTCGTCGCCGCGCTGGTGGACAACGGCCTCGCCGTCGTCGGCAACGTCGGCGACAGCCGTGCCTACTGGCTCCCGGACGACCCCGCCGTCGAACCGCGGCAGCTGACGCGGGACGACTCGTTCGCGGCCCAGCAGATGGACGAGGGGGTCCCCCGCAAGGAGGCGGAGTCGGGGGCCCAGGCCCATGCGATCACCCGCTGGCTCGGCAGCGACTCCCCCGACGACCTCACCCCCCACACCGCGGCGGTGGACCTCGACGGCGACGGCTGGCTGATGGTGTGCACCGACGGGCTGTGGAACTACTGCTCCGAGGCGGTGGGCCTGCGCGACCTGGTCCGCGGCACGGTCGCCCGCCTCGGCGCTCCCGGCAGGAACCCGGAGACGCTCGCCCAGGCGCTCGTCGACTTCGCCAACGAGCAGGGCGGCGCGGACAACATCACCGTCGCGCTCGCCCGAGCCGGACCCACCGCGCCCCCCGCCACCACCGCGCCCTCCGCCACCGCGCCCCCCGCGGGCGAGGTCCCCGGTCCGAGCCCCGAAGGGCCGGCGCCGGCATCGGCTCCGCCCACCACCGAAGGAGAGGTCCCCCCAGATGGCACAGTTCACCGCTGAGGTCTTCCAGAACGAGTTCCTGCCCGACGGCGGCACGGACGTGCACGCCATCGTCCGCGTCACCTGTCGGGACGCGGGGCAGGCCGGGCAGGGCGCCGGCACGGACGCTGCCGAGATCCTCATCGTGGACACCTCCGGGTCGATGGGCGCGAACGGCATCGCCCAAGGCCGCCTCGCCGCCACGGCGGCACTCGGCGAGATCACCGACGGGACCTGGTTCGCCGTCATCGCCGGCAACCACGTCGGCACCCGGGTGTTCCCCGACATGGGGTACACCCAGATGGTGCGGATGGACGGCGCCTCGCGGCAGGCGGCCGTCGGCGCGGTCCAGCGCTTCCGCGCCGACGGGGGGACGGCGATGGGCACGTGGCTGACCAAGGCCAGGGAGATCTACGAGTCGGTGCCGCAGGCAAGCCAGCGGCACGCCATCCTGCTGACGGACGGCGCGAACGAGCACGAGTCGCCGCAGCAGCTCACCGCTGCCATCGAGGGCGCGACCGGGGTGTTCCAGTGCGACTGCCGCGGTCTCGGGGACCGGTGGCAGGTCGAGGAGGTCCGGCGCATCGCCTCGGCCCTGCTCGGGACCGTCGACCTGATCCCGGCTCCGGAGCACATGGCCGGCGAGTTCCAGCGGCTGATCAGGCAGGCCATGGCTCGCGGCGTCGCCGCCGTGGACCTGCGTGTCTGGACGCCCCAAGGCGCGCAGACCCTCTTCGTCAAGCAGGTCGCGCCCACCCTCGAGGACCTCACCTCGCGACGCTCCCAGGTCAACCCGCTCACCGCGGCATACCCGACCGGGGCGTGGGCGGACGAGAGCCGCGACTACCACGTTGCGGTCCGGCTGCCCGCCAAGACCGTCGGGCAGGAGCAGCTGGCGGCGCGGGTCCAGGTCGCCCTCGGCGCCGACCTGCAGACCCAGGCACTCGTCAAGGCCACCTGGTCCAGCGATGACGCGCTGACGACGCGCATCAACGACCAGGTGGCGCGCTACACGGGCCAGGCCGAGCTCGCGCAGGCCATCCAGGACGGCCTCGCGGCCAAGGCCGCCGGCGACGACAACGACGCCACCGCCAAGCTCGGCCGGGCAGTGCAGCTGGCCAGCCGAGCCGGTGACGAGGAGATGACCTCTCGGCTGAAGAAGGTCGTCGACATCGACAACGCCGCTGAGGGGACGGTACGGCTCAAGAAGAGCGTGCAGAAGCTGGACGAGATGGCTCTCGACACCGCGTCCACCAAGACGACTAGGGTCAAGAAGTGACCGCAACCTGCCCGAACGGGCACACGTCCGCGGCTGACGACTTCTGTGACACCTGCGGCGCGAAGATCGAGCCCGCAGTCCCCTCCGAGCATGGCGCGTCGGGGCCGCAGTCCCCCGCCGGTCCGCCCACGGCGCCGCCCGCGGGGCCCGGCCTGACGAGCTGCCCCAACTGCTCGACGGACAACCTCCCCGACGCGCTGTTCTGCGAGGCGTGCGGCTACGACTTCACGACCGGGGCACTGCCCCGGGGCGCCCGGGCGCCCGGCGAGACGGCCGGGGACGGCGCCGCACCGGGCGAGCCGACGACCGTCCCGCCGGGCATCCCCCTCGCCTGGGTGGCCGAGGTGTGGGTCGACCCCGACTGGTATGCCGGGCAGGAGGCGGAGGAGGAGTGCCCCTCGCCGGGCCTGCCGGCAGTCGTGCCCCTCACCGTGCGAAGCGCCCTGGTGGGCCGGGTGTCCGCGAGCCGGAACATCCACCCGGACATCGACTGCACCGCCGACAGCGGCGTGAGCCGACGGCACGCGCAGCTGACCACGGACGGCAGGCGCTGGTTCGTCGAGGACCTCGGCTCATCGAACGGCACCTTCGTCGGGCCGGCGGCCGGACCGTTGCCGGAGGACCCGATCCCGGTCGGGCCCAAGAAGGAGCTGCAGGACGACGAGCGGATCTACGTCGGGGCCTGGACGCGCATCGTCATCCGCGGGGCGACCGACGAGGAGAAGGAGGCCGGCGCCGGCTGACCGGGTGGGAACCCGACGACACGCGCCGCCGTCCAAGTCGGCATGGACATGACGACGATGGCCGGACGGCCATGACAGCGAGCAGGTCGGTGGCCGCTGCCGTGTCCGGCCTCGCGCTGGTGGCGCTCACGGCGGCCTGTGGCGCGGTCAGGGACGACGGGCCGGGTGCCCAGCCATCTGCCGGCGGGTCGTGCCCCGGACCCCGCGCTACCGACTCACGGGTGATGATCGACTACGTGGACTTCGTCAGCGTGGGCGGGGTCCAGTACCTCAACCGGGACCGGTTCGCGCCGGTGACCGTGCCGCTGGGGCGGGTCGGCCGACAGTTGGGCACGGTGAGGTGCCGCCTCGCCGAGAGCGATGCGAGGCCCGACCACCGTCCGGCCGACGGCGACGCCGCGTTCCTTCCACCGGGGACCGCCATCTACGCGGTGAGCGACCGGCCGGTCCCTGAGGCGGTCGCCGCCCTCGTCGACGGCACGTATGTGCTCTACGTCGCGCCGCCCGCGCCGAGCGGACCCGCGCCGATCGGTCCAGCGCCGAGCGAGCGCCCGTAGCCGGCACCCGTGGCATGACCGGCAGCCAACGGGCTGCCCACCGGCCTCGGGTGGTGGCTCACCCGCCGGCGACGGTGACCTGGGCCCAGGTCTCGCCCCTGTTCGTGTTCTTCCAGTAACCTCCCAAGGGGTCGCTGGGCACGGCGTAGTACGTCGCGCCACCCGGCGACCCGACCCAGGCCCAGCCGCGGGCTGGTAGCGGCGGCGGGGACTTCGGCGCCCGCCACGTCAGACCGCCGTCTGAGCTGATCGCCATCGACCCGTCCAGTTCGGGGTTCCCCCCCGACACCGCGAGGAGGTGGCCGGCGTCCGTCGCCGCGAATGAGGCGGTACCCGCGTTGACGAGCACGAGCGCCTGCGTGCTGACGGTCCTCCAGGTCTTGCCCGCGTCGGTGCTCGCCGCCACGGCGTGGACCGTGTGCCCCGCAGCCGCCCCGCTCGGGCACACCGCGAACAGCGTCGAACCGGTGGCAGGAGCGACCAGGGTGACGGACGCCTGCCCCAGACCGCAGCCGGCGGGACCCGCCGGGTGCAGCCCGTCCGGCATGAGCACCATCGGGCCCGGAGGGCCAGACCCGCCGGACGGGGTGACGGCCGGCGAGATGTACGCGTGTCCCTGGTGCCAGGAGATCGCCGCGTCAACCATTGCAGAGCCCCCGTCGATCCGACCCGCGACGTCGGTGGCCGCGGTAGCCGTGACCGGTGCGCGGAGCACCCGGATCGTGCCCTGGCACTGACCGTCGACACAGCGGTCCGCCGTGGTGAGGACCACGTCCTTGCCGTCCGTCTCGAGGGCGATGACGTCACCGCCCTGGTGCGGGTAGTCATGCCACGTCGCGCCACCATCGGTGGTCTGCTGGATCCCCCCGCCGAAGACCCACCCGACCGAGGCGTTGGCGAACCGGACCTGACTGAGCACGCCGGAGCCCCCCCGTCCCCCCACCTTGTCGGCGCCGAGCACGCCCGCCCCCGTGAACGTCCGCACCAGCCGCCAGCTCGCGCCGTCGTCGGGGGACGTCGCCAGTGCCGGGCACTGGCGCCCGCCGCCGCAGTCGCTGGTGCCGAGGGCGAACAGGTTCCTGCCGTCCGAGTTGGACACGGACCGGACCAGGAACGACGCGGGCACGGCGACCCCGGCGCCGCCCGCGGGAGCGGGCGGGCTCGGGG
>JBPCOG010000101.1:0-8319 GCA_051000455.1 Lapillicoccus sp.
CGAGACGGCCGACGGCGTCGTGCGGGTCACCGACGTCATGCCCGTCGGGGACGGTCGGGCCGACGTCGTCCGTGCCGTCGAGGGGGTCCATGGGACCGTCCGGATGCGGCACGAGTGGGTCGTCCGCTTGGGGTACGGCAAGGTCCGGCCGTGGGTGAGCCGCGGCACCGACCCCGATGACCCCTACATCAGCGCGGTCGCCGGTCCGGACATGCTCGTCCTGCGCGGCACCCGGCTCCCGGCTGCCTCGGACGGGCGGCACGTCGACGAGTTCGACGTCCGCGCGGGTGAGCGCCTGACCTTCTCGACGACCTGGTTCCCGTCGTGCACACCGGTCCCCCCTCCCCTCCAGCACGAGGACGTCCTGCGCACGACCCACGAGATGTGGACCGCCTGGGCCGCACGCTGCCCCTACGACGGTCCCTACCGCGCCGAGGTCGTCCGCTCGCTGCTCGTCCTGAACCTGCTCACCCACCTCAGCACCGGCGGGATCGTCGCTGCTGCGACGACGAGCCTGCCGGAGGACCCCGGCGGCGCACGGAACTGGGACTACCGCTACTGCTGGCTCCGCGACGCATCGCTAACGCTCGAGGCGCTGCTCGGGTCAGGCTTCGTCGAGGAGACCAGGCTGTGGCGCGACTGGCTGATCCGGGCCGTCGCCGGGGACCCCGAGGACATGCAGATCATGTATGCAGTGGACGGCGGCCGGGAGCTGCCGGAGCGGGAGCTGGGGCATCTGCCCGGGTACGCCGGCTCCCGTCCGGTCCGGGTCGGCAACGGCGCGGTGGACCAGCAGCAGACCGACGTGCTCGGCGAGGTCATGGTCGCGCTCGAGCACGGCCGGCGCCTCGGCCTGGCCGAGAGCGACCAGTCCTGGGAGGTGCAACGCGCCCTCGTCAACGACCTCGCCGAGCGGTGGACCGAGCCGGACAACGGCCTGTGGGAGATCCGCGGGCAGCGGCGGCACTTCACCCACTCGCGGGTGATGGTCTGGGCGGCGTTCGACCGGGCCATCGCGGGTGTCGAGACGCACGGGCAGCGAGGACCGGTCGAGCGCTGGCGCGAGGTCCGCGAGGCGGTCCGCGCCGAGGTGCTCGAGCGCGGGTTCGACGCCGGCCGGAACTGCTTCACCCAGCACTACGACACCGACGAGGTGGACGCGTCGCTGCTGCTAATCCCCTTGACGGGGTTCCTTCCTCCCGACGACCCGAGGGTGGTCGGCACGGTCACGGCGGTCGAGCAGGACCTGCTGCAGGACGGGCTGGTGCTGCGCTACCGCACCCGCTCCGGGGTCGACGGCCTGTCCGGCGAGGACCACCCGTTCCTCGCCTGCTCCTTCTGGCTCGTCCAGGCGTATGCCGCGGGCGGACAGGAGGGCAAGGCCCGGGAGCTGATGGACCGGCTGGTGGCGCTGCGCAACGACGTCGGGCTGCTGTCGGAGGAGTACGACCCGCAGCACCGGCGGATGCTCGGCAACTTCCCCCAGGCGTTCTCGCACCTCGCCCTC
The DNA here is from genome assembly GCA_051000455.1 of Lapillicoccus sp. Taxonomy (GTDB): domain Bacteria; phylum Actinomycetota; class Actinomycetes; order Actinomycetales; family Dermatophilaceae; genus JBPCOG01. The sequence goes on from JBPCOG010000101.1 coordinate 1,508, forward strand.
ATCGGGGCCGCCCACTCCCTGGCGGGGGCGATCACCGTCCGGGCCTGAGCGGCGGTAGCGTGCAGTCCCATGACGGACTACCTGCCTGCCGTGGCGTCCGAGACCGACCGGCTGCTCGAGTCGGCGCGAGCCCTCGCGCCGGAGAGCCTCCGTGAGCCGAGCCTCTGCGCCGGCTGGTCCCGCGGCCACGTGCTCACCCACGTCGCGCGCAACGGGGACGCGATGGTCAACCTCGCCACCTGGGCGACGACCGGGGTGGTGACTCCCATGTACGCCAGTCCGGGGGCCCGGGACGCCGAGATCGCAGAGGGTGCCGGGCGGCCGCTCGAGGAGCAGGTCGCCGACCTCGAGGACACCGCGAAGCGGTTCGCCGCCATCGCCGCCCGGCTCCGGCCCGAGCACGACGACGTGCCCGTCGAGGCCCGCGACGGGACCCGGATCCGGGCGTCCACCTTCCCGTTCATGCGGCTGCGTGAGGTCGTCTTCCACCACGTCGACCTCGACGTCGGCTACGGCTTCGCCGACGTGCCGGACGAGCTCACCGCGACGTTCCTGGACAACGCGGTCAAGCGCCTGCAGCGCGACCCGCGTGCCCCGGCGCTGAAGATCCGCACCGAGGAGGGGGACGCCTACGCCATCGGCGACGGCACGGCATACGTCACCGGTCCGCGCGCCGCGGTGCTCGCCTGGATCGCCAGGGGGCTGACCGACGGCGTGGCCTGCGACCGGCAGCTGCCCGCGCTACCCTTCGGCGGGTGAGCACGGTGTACGACGGCGTGGCGGTCACCGGCGGCCCGTCCGCGGTGCGCGAGCTCGACGCCCTGACGATCCGCAAGTGCAGCGTCTCGGCGATGGACAACAACGTCTACCTGTTGACCTGCCGGCGGACCGGTGCCCAGCTGCTGATCGACGCGGCTGACGACGCCGGGCGGGTCCGGGCGCTCGTCCAGGAGGGCACCGGCGGCCTCGAGCAGGTCGTGACGACCCACCAGCACTGGGACCACGTTCGCGCCCTCGCCGCCGTCGTCGAGACGTCCGGGGCCGCGACTGCTGCCGGCCGCGACGACGCGGACGCCCTCCCGGTGCCCGTCGACCGCCGCCTGGTCCAGGGCGACGAGGTCCGCTTCGGCGACATCACCCTCGGCGTCATCCACCTGCGGGGCCACACGCCGGGCTCGGTCGCCCTGGTCTACGACGCCGCCGGTGCCCAGCCCCACCTCTTCAGCGGCGACTCGCTCTTCCCGGGCGGACCCGGGCGCACGACCTCGCCCCAGGACTTCACGACGCTGATGGACGACCTCGAGCACCGGGTGTTCGACGTGCTGCCCGACGAGACGTGGGTGTACCCCGGGCACGGTGCGGACACCACGCTCGGCGCTGAGCGGCCCCGGCTCGGTGAGTGGCGGGAGCGCGGCTGGTAGGTCCGTGCCCGACCCGTCGGCGGCGGCAGCCCGCTCAGAGCATCCCGGCGGCGAGCTCGCCGATGGCTGCGAACGTCGGAAGCACCGCGGTCCCCCGGTCGACGTCACCGCGCGCGAGACCGGTGGCGAGGACGGCCACGGCCAGCCAGGAGCCGCCGCGCTCGAGCAGCGCGACGTCGTGTCGCACCCCGAAGAGCTCACCCGTCTTCGACGCCACGGTCACCGTCTCCGGCAGGTAGGCCGGTATCCCCTCGCGGAACTGCTGACCGCGCAGGACGGCCAGGGCCTCTGCGGTGAGCTCGGGGGGCAGCAGCAGGCCCCGCCGGAGGGCGGAGAGGGTCGCCACCATGTCGGCGGCGCTCGTCTCGTTCTGCCGGCCGCGCCCGGCCGCGGCGAAGTCCATCATCCGGCGCTCCAGCACGGTATGCCGGGTGGGCACCCTCGCGAGCAGGCCGGCCACCGAAGCCGGGCCCACCCGGTCGAGGACCGCGTTCGTCGCGTCGTTGTCGCTGACGGCGACCATCAGCGCGAGCAGCTCGCGCAGCGGCAGCGCGGTGACGGACGGCAGCAGCGACAGCGCCCCACCGCCACCCACCCGTGCCACCGGCAGCGGGACCACGTCGTCGAGGGTGAGGCGCCCCTCAGCGCAGCCGGCCAGGGCCGCGAGCAGGACAGGGATCTTGATCGTGCTGGCCGCCGGGACGACCCGTAGGCTCTCGTGCCCCCAGTGCGCCCCCGTCGAGGTGAGCAGGGCGACGGACAGGCTCCCGGGCGCCGCCCGGAGCAGGGCGGCGCAGCGCTCGCCGAATCCGCCGATGTCCACCGCTGCTCCCATAGGGTCGCAGTATGCCCAACCCCGCCAGCCTGAGGGCCAGCGCCGTCAGCTCCGTCCGCGGTGTCGTCGAGAAGCTGCTGGCACGGCATACCGAGCAGCTGCGGGACGAGATCCGGCAGCTGCGCGAGGAGGTGCTGTCCCTCCAGCGCGCCGAGACCCAGCGGGTCATCGACCACCTGACCGGGATCGAGATCCGGGACCGGCGCGACCTCTACGCCGCGAACGAGCGGATCGCCGTCATGGAGTCGGCACGGTTCGCCTCGGCCCACCTCTCCCGCGCACCCGGCTTCCCGGACCCGCACGAGACCCTGCGCCACGCCCTCTCCCTCGCCCCGACCGGCGGCCTGGCGCTGGAGTTCGGGGTGGCCACGGGGGGGACGCTGCGGATCATCGCGCAGGCCCGCGGGGGGCACGAGGTGTACGGCTTCGACACGTTCACCGGACTGCCCGACAGCTGGCGGCTCGGCTTCCTGGCCGGGCGGTTCGGGGTGGACGGCCGGCCGGACGTGCCCGGCGCCGAGCTCGTCGAGGGACTCTTCGCGGACACGCTCCCCGGGTTTCTCGACGCCCACCCGGGACCCGTGGACTTCCTCCACGTCGACGGTGACCTCTACAGCTCCGCCGTGACGGTTCTCGACCTGGTAGGCCCGCGGCTGCAGGCGGGCAGCGTCATCCAGTTCGACGAGTACTTCAACTTCGCGGGCTGGCAGGAGCACGAGTTCAAGGCCTGGGCGGAGTACGTCGAGGCCCACGGGATCGAGTTCGAGTACGCCGGATTCACGTTCGACCACGAGCAGGTCGCGGTCCGGCTCACCCGGGTCTGAGCCGGACGGTCCGGGTCGGGGTCCGGGGCCGCGCCTGCCGGGCGGTCGTGTGAGGATGGCACCCGTGCGCACGATGCGGGTCAACGTCGACGTCACCACGCTGTGGGTCTCGCCCGACAGCCCGCGCCCGGTGGACGCCGCCGCCCTCGCCGACACGCCGGACCTGCCCGGCTGGCTGCGGGCCATGGACGCGCGCGCCCGGGACGGCCAGGACGGTGACGGCCGGCTGGGGCTGCACGGACGGGTCCACACCCAGCTGCTGGCCGGAGAGCCCGTCCTCGTCGTCTCCGGCGCCGTGGCGGACGCCGACGCGGGTTCCGACGCGGGTTCCGACGCGGGGTGGGTCGACGCGGCCGCCGACGCGGGTTCCGACGCGGGGTGGGTCGAGGCGGTCTGCCCCTGGCAGCCGAGCGCGTCGGACGAGCGCGGCTACCGCGGCTGGCTGCGGCGCGCGCACCTCATCCCGGACGACATGCCCGGTCACGGGGACGGCCCCCCTGACGAGTCCTGGGCGCTCACCCCGGACGAGGCCGAGCGCCCGGTCCTTTCCCTCGCCCGACGCCACCTCGGGCTGCCCTACCTCTGGGGAGGCATGACCCCGCTCGGGCTGGACTGCTCCGGCCTGGTGCATCTCGTCTGGCGTGAGCTCGGGGCGGTCGTCCCTCGCGACGCCGACCAGCAGCTCGCCGCGTGCCGGCGGCTGGACGTGGCACAGGCCGAGCCGGGCGACCTGTACTTCTTCGCCGGGCCTGGCGGGGTGGCCCACCATGTCGGCATCGTCACCGCCCCCGGCCGGATGATCCACGCGCAGGAGGCGGCATCGGGGATCGTCGAGGAGCCGCTCGACGACACCCGGCAGGCGACCCTGATCGGTGCCGGCCGGCTGTCCTGGGGGCGGGGCCGATGACCCGTCCGGCGGCACGGCTGCCGACCCCGCCCTCAGGTGCGGTGCCCGGCGCCGACACCGCTGAGCTCCCTGGCCGCTCGTCCGGGGCAGGACGACCGCGTGTCCCGGCCACCGTGCTGGTCCTCGCCGCGGTGGTCTCGGTCCAGTTCGGGGGCGCGCTCGCGGCGACGCTCGTCCCGCGGATCGGGGCCGCCGGCTCGGTCACGCTGCGCCTCCTCTTCGGGGGCGTGATCCTCCTCGCGGTTGCCCGCCCCCGGCTGCGGGGGCACTCCCGTTCCGCGTGGACCACCGTGCTGCTCTTCGGGACGGCCCTTGCCTGTATGAACTGGTCCTTCTACGCCTCGCTCGGGCGGCTGCCGATCGGTGTCGCCGTGACGATCGAGTTCATCGGCCCGCTCACCCTCGCCACCGCCCTGTCCCGCCGGCTCCGGGACGCGCTCGCCGTCATCGCCGCCGCCGTCGGCGTCCTGTTCATCTCGCAGGCCCTCACGACGCCGTGGGCTCAGCTGGACCTCCTCGGGCTAGGGCTCGCCGCTGTGGCGGGAGCCTGCTGGGCGGCATACATCGTCCTCAGCGGACGGACCGGCGCCGCCTTCCCCCAGCTGGACGGGCTGGCGCTGGCGATGGTCGTCGCGATGGCCATCGTCACGCCGTTCGGGATCGGCTCGCTGGGTTCCTGGGGCGGCGACGTGCTCGTCAAGGGTCTCGGGATCGCGGTCCTCTCCTCGGTGCTCCCCTACTCGCTGGAACTTCTCGCGCTGCGCCGCCTCAGCGCCCGCGTGTTCGGCATCCTGCTCAGTCTCGAGCCCGCGGTGGCGGCGCTGGCCGGGCTGCTCGTGCTGGGGCAGCGCCTCGCGACCACGCAGCTGCTGGGCATGGCGCTCGTCGTCAGCGCCAGCGCGCTCGTCCTCGGCTCCAGCCGTGACGGCCTGCGCACGAGCGACCCAGCCGAGGCCGTCGGGACCTGACCGGGACCGGACCTCTCGCCCCAGCTCGCGTCGCACCTGACGCGGGCCGCGGGCCTGCTGCTGGCCGTCAGATCAGCGGGTCGTCCTCCTCGCCGGCCGCCACCATCATCTCCTCCTTGCGCGCCAGCCGTCTGTCGCTGGAGGACTTGAGCAGGCTGGCGACGGTGGTGACCGTGAGGATGGCGATGATGGCACCCAGCGAGATGGCGATGGGGATCTCCGGCACGTCCAGCCCGCGGCCGCCGTTGACGAACGGCAGCGTGTTCTCGTGCAGCGCGTGCATGATGAGCTTGACGCCGATGAAGGCGAGCAGCACCGACAAGCCGATGCTGAGGTAGACGAGCTTCTTCAGCAGGCCGCCGATGAGGAAGTAGAGCTGGCGCAGTCCCATGAGCGCGAAGATGTTCGCGCTGAGCACGAGGTAGGGCTCCTTGGTCAGACCGTAGATCGCGGGGATCGAGTCCAGGGCGAAGAGCAGATCGGTCGTCCCGAGGGCGAGGATGACGACGAACATCGGGGTGATCACCCGCCGGCCGCCGACCACCGAGGTGAGGTGGGCCCCCCGGAAGTCGCGGGTGGCGGGGAACGTGCGTTCGACCCATCTGAGGAACCCGTTCTCCTCGAACTCGTCGTCCTCACCCTGCCCCTCCCTGGCCAGCTTGACCGCCGTGTAGATGAGGAAGGCCCCGAACAGGTAGAAGACCCAGGCGTACTCGTTGATCACGGCGGCGCCGAGGGCGATGAACACCCCGCGCAGGACGATGGCGATGACGATGCCGATGAGCAGCGCCGACTGCTGCAGGCGCTCGGGCACCCGGAACTTGGCCATGATCAGCAGGAAGACGAAGAGGTTGTCGACGGACAGGGAGTACTCCGTGAGCCAACCGGCGAAGTACTCCCCGGCGTACTGGCCGCCGGCGAACCTCCACACCCCCAGCCCGAAGAGCACGGCGAGGCCGATGTAGAACGCCAGGTAGGTCGTGCACTCGCGCATCGAGGGCACGTGGGGGCGACGGCCGATGACGACGATGTCGACGAGGAGGAACGCCGTGAGGAGCCCGATGGTCGTCCACCAAACGGCTGCTGGGACGTCCATTGGCTTGCCTTCCGGTCACCGTGCACATGGGCAGTAACCGGAGGTCTCTCCCGCCCTTTCGTGGCGGACCGGCTCCCCGGGACGCGTCGTGCGTGCGTCCGTGATGACGAGGTGGCCGCTTCGGGGATACTCCCCTCCGTGCGGACAACAGTGTTTCACACCATCCGCGGTGCTGGCTGCGACCCTCCACAGCAATGGGTATGCCGGGTCGCGCTACCCCGGTTCCAACGCCCGCGCAGGCGCCGGTGTTCCCGTCAGGCTGGCCGTCTCGGCCTCGGCAGCCGGGCGACCGGCCACCTTGGCGACGACGTCGCCCTCCCACGGCTCGTCCTGCCAGGCTCCGGGCTCGGCGAGACAGTGCTCGAGCAAGTCCTGGAGGTTCAACTGGCAACACTCGGAACCGGGGGCGGGTGGAAGGACACCCACCTGCTGTGGAGGCGCTCTCCCGTGGGTCCGTGGTAGGTCGCGCCGGACGGCACGGCAGCCGGCCGCGCGAAGGTGGGTCCGGGCCGGATGAGCGCGCCGAAACGGTTGCGGAAGCGCAACCCGTCCGGTCGGCTGGGCACGCCCTCGATGGCGAGGTCCCCCGCATGGTGCCGGTCGTGGTGGTGGGGACATAGGCAGACCAGCCCCCCGAGGTCGGTCCGGCCCCCGTGTGACCACGGCACGAGGTGATGGACCTCCACGTGCGCCGTCGCGCCACACCCAGGGAACCGGCAACCCCGGTCGCGGTCCTCGGCCAGCCGCCGGGTGCGCCGGGG
>JBPCOG010000072.1:0-1878 GCA_051000455.1 Lapillicoccus sp.
GGAGCGAGGCGCCGATCTGGTCGAAGACCGGCGTGCCCGTGAAGACCCAGGCGAGCAGCCCGATGAGCACGCACGGGACGACGAGCAGCAGTGCCACCGTGCGGTGGTCGGCACGCAGCTGGCGCAGCACCCGTCCAGCGGTCAGCAGGGCAAGGCGCGGTTTCACGGCTGCCTGCCTGCCCCGGCCGGACGGCCGGCGTCGTCGACGAGCTTGAGGAAGGCGCCCTCTGCGTCCTGGCAGCCGGTGGTCTCCAGCAGCAGCGCCGGCGTCGTGTCGGCGAGCACCCTGCCTGAGCGCAGCAGGATCAGCCGGTCGCACCGGGTGGCCTCGTCCATGACATGGCTCGAGACGAGCAGGCAGGCTCCGCCGTCCGCGAGCCGGTGGAAGAGCTCCCACAGGTCGCGTCGCAGGACGGGGTCCAGCCCCACCGTCGGCTCGTCGAGGACGAGGACCTCCGGGTCACCGACGAGGGCAGCCGCGAGCGAGACCCGGGAGCGCTGACCACCGGAGAGGGCTCCCACCCGCGTCCCTGCCTGCTCGCGGAGGTCGACGAGCGCGATGGCACGCTCGACCGAACCCGGTCCGGCACCGAGGATGCCGGCGAAGTAGGCGACGTTGTCGTGGACGCTGAGGTCGTCGTAGACACTGGGCGATTGGGTGACGTAGGCGACCCGCCTGCGTAGGGACGGGCTGCCGGCGCCCTCCCCGAGGACGTTGACCGTCCCTCCGGCGACCACCTGCACCCCGACGACCGCGCGGATGAGGGTCGACTTCCCGGAGCCGGAGGGGCCCAGCAGGCCGACGACCTGCCCACCCGGGATGGTGACCGTGACGTCGAGGAGGACGTCCCGGCCGCCACGCCTGACGTGCAGGTGCTCGACCACCACTCCAAGGCCGGCTGCGCCCACCATCCAACGGATTCTAGTCCCGGAGGGCTTGGCACCACACGGAACTCGGTGCTACAACAGAGCTGCACAGCCGAGACCGGTGCCCGTCAGGGTGGCGGGCACCTCACGACCAAGGAGGTGATGCGCTGTGCTCCGCTTCGACCCCTTCCGTGACATCGATCGCCTCACCGAGCAGCTGCTCGGGTCGCCGGCCGGGTCCGCCCGGACCCCCAGGTTCATGCCGCTGGACCTCTACCGTTCCGGGGACCATTACGTCCTGCACGCCGACCTTCCCGGGGTGGACCCCGGTTCCGTGGACGTCAGCGTGGACAGCGGGACCCTGACCATCACCGCCCAGCGCAGCGCGCACAACGAGGCGGACGTCCAGTGGGTCTCCAGCGAGCGCTTCACCGGCACCTTCCAGCGTCAGATCTCCCTGTCGGAGGGGCTGGACCCCGAGGGGATCTCGGCCACCTACGAGAACGGCGTGCTGACCGTGACCCTGCCGGTCGCCCGGGCGGCCAAGCCGCGCCGCATCCAGGTCGACGCGGGGGGCCGACGCGAGTCCATCACCGCAGGCGATGCCCCCGGCAGCTCCACCGGGGACTCCAGCGCGGACTCGGACTGAGCCCGCGGCGCGGGGGCGGGCCGCCTGAGCCTGCCACTCGGGTAGCTGCAGCTCGGGTGCCTGCAGTTCGGGTGCCTGCAGCTCGGGCGCCTGCCGCTCGGGCGCCTGCCGCTCAGGGCAGCTGCAGCCGTTGCGCCGGGGCGAGGTACAGCCGGACGAACGCGAGCGACTGGGCCAGGTCCCGCTCCCGCTGCTCGTCGTCCAGCCGCCGGGTTCCCACCTCGACGATGACGTCACCGCGGTAGTCCTGCGCGGCGAGGTGCTCGAGCAGCTCGCCGCACGGCTGGGTCCCGCGCCACAGGGAGAGGGGCGCGCCCCGGGGCATCCCAGACCCGTCCGCAAGGTGGACGTGCGCCAACCAG
>JBPCOG010000241.1:0-1683 GCA_051000455.1 Lapillicoccus sp.
AGCAGACGGTCTGTCGCCCGGTACTCGGGCAGGAGGGCACCTCGCCCGCCCCCCGTGCGCCCAGTCCGTCGGACCAGGCCGGGACGAGTGCCGTCTCCCCGACCACCCGCGTCCCGGACCCGAGTACGGCCACGACACCGTCGACGAGCGCGACCACGACACCGTCGACGAGCGCGACCACGACGCCGACGACCACGACGCCGACGACCACGACGCCGTCGGCGAGCACGACGACCTCGACGCCGACGACCACGACGCCGTCGGCGAGCACGACGACCTCGAGCACCAGGCCGACGGCCACCACGACGAGCGCGACGGCTTCAGGGATCCCCCCGGCGCCAACGGGTTCCCCGACCTCGAGCCCTCGCGCCGTATCCGGGTCCGCCCAGCTGTCGGCGTGCGTTGCGGCGGTGCGGGCGCTTGCGACGGCGGAACACAGCGCCGCCGCCGCATTGACCGCCTCGTCGCTGTCGGTTAAGGCGACTTCCAGCTCGGTGCCGGGGGAGTCGCGCAGCGCCCCGACTTCGGCCGGGAGCCGGGCCGGCAACGGCGGGACGGGCGCGCCGGCAGCCTCCGCCACCATCCGCCAGCAGGCGGAGCCAACTCCAGCGGCAACATCGGGCAGCGTCAACGAGATCCGCGTCATGAGCGACCAGACCGCGCTGACCACGGCCACGCAGAACCTCACCAAGGCCCAGGACCACCTCGCAGCAGCCACCCTGACCGCGCCCATCTCTGGAGTCGTGGGGTCCATCGGGTTCGCGGTGGGCACGGCGGAGACCCCCAGCAACAGCATCACCATCGTCGGAAGCGGGGCGGCGGAGGTGAGCACCGAGGTGCCACTGGCAAAACTGCCTGCAGTCGAGGTGGGGCAGGCAGCCCTGGTCACGCCGGCCGGGGCCACCGAGTCGGTCGTCGGCTCCGTCACGAGGGTCAGCCTGCTACCGACAGCGGCCACCGCGGCCACGGCCTCGGCGGGACCCACCTATGCCGTGGTGACGCTCGTCCCGCAGGCCACCGGGGCGCTGACGACGGGCTCGCGAGCGGAGGTCGGGATCGTCATCGACCACGTGGACAACGTCCTCACCGTGCCGGTCTCCGCGGTCACCACTGTCGCGACCGGCACGGCGATCGTGCAGGTGGCCAAGGACGGCACGGCCACCCGCACCACCGTCCAGACCGGCGCGGTGGGACAGGGCCTGGTTCAGGTGCTCGGCGGCCTCTCCGCGGGACAGGCGCTCGTCATCGCGGACCTGACCCAGCCCCTCCCGGACAACTCCACGCAGAACCTCCGACGGGTGACCGGGGCCGGGAGTGTCGGTGGCGCCGGGGGTCTTGGTGGGCCGGGGGGGCCCGGCGGTGGAGGTGCTCCGCAGGTCCCGGGAGGCGGAGGAGCGGCTCGGCCCGGCGGCTGACGACTGAGACAGCAACGGCTGTCTGGGTAGCCGGACCGAGCGGGGGACCCCCCGTCTCGGAGAGCCGGATCCGGTTGCCGGCACGAGGCTCTCAGTCGCCGGCAACCCGGCACCTCCGGTCGTGACGAGTGCGCTTACGCAGGCTCCTGCCGCGCGGCCCGCATCGAGCTGACCATCACCCGTCTGGCCCAGCGCGCCTCGGGCAGGGGCAGGATCGGGAAGACGTGGATCAGCCCTGCGCCTTCGTGGTAGTCCACCGAGACCCCTT
>JBPCOG010000442.1:0-5835 GCA_051000455.1 Lapillicoccus sp.
GTCCGGGGCAGCCAGAGCGCGGCGCCGATGACGCCGAGGACGGCGGCCGTCGCAACGAGAGCGAGGAACGGGCCCCCGCTGAGCGTCACCCGGCTCCCCGGCCCGTCTGCCTCACCGTCACAGCCTACGACCGCTGGCTGGCAGGATGCCGCGCGCACCGCGGGCCAGTGGGAGGCTGAGGGCATGGCCGCCAGTCACCGCTCGAGCACGTGGCTGCCGTCAGCGGGGCATGGCACCGAGCCGGGCGAGCAGGACGGCTTCCGCGACGCAGACCCGCTCGAACTCACCGAGGTGCAGTGACTCGTTGGCCCCGTGCGCCCGGCTGTCCGGGTCCTCGACGCCGGTCACGAGGATCGCCGCGTCGGGGAACTGCCCGGCGAAGGCCGCCACGAAGGGGATCGAGCCGCCGACGCCGATGTCCACCGGCTCGGTGCCCCACGCATCGGTGAAGGCAGCGCGGGCCTGGTCGTAGACCGGGCCCGTCGCGTCGGCGGCGAACCCGGCGCCCTGATCGTCGAGGTGGACCTCGATCCGGGCCCCCCACGGCACGTGCGCCTCGAGGTGGCGGCGCAGCGCCTCGAACCCGTCCCTGGTGCTCTCGTCGGGCGCGATGCGCATCGACACCTTTGCCGACGCTGAGGGCACCAGCGTGTTCGACGCGGTCTGCACGCTGGGCGCGTCGAAACCGATCGTCGTGATCGCCGGCCTGGTCCACAGCCGGCTCAGCAGGGAACCGGAGCCGATCAGCTGCACCCCGTCGAGCAGCCCCGAGTCCCGGCGCAGCTGCTGTTCGGTGAGCCCGAGGTCCGCGGCCTCCCCCGACCTCAGGCCTGCGACGGTGACGTTGCCCTGCTCGTCGTGCAGGCTCGCCAGGGTGCGGACCAGAGCCGTCACGGCGTCCGGGACCGCGCCGCCGAACATCCCCGAGTGGACGCCGTGGTCCAGCGTGCTGACCGTGACCACGACCCGGACCATGCCGCGCAGCGTCGTCGTCAGCGCCGGCAGGCCCACCTGCCAGTTCGTCGAGTCGGCGAGGACGATCACGTCGGCCCGCAGCCTCTCCCCGTGTCGTTCGAGGATGGTCGGCAGCGAGTCCGACCCGATCTCCTCCTCGCCCTCGACGAAGACGGTCACCCCGACCGGGAGACGCCCGCGGTGGGCCCGGAGTGCCGCGATGTGAGCCATCACACCGGCCTTGTCGTCCGCGATGCCGCGCCCGAACACCCGCCCGTCGCGTTCCGTGGGCTCGAACGGGGGGCTGTCCCACCCGGACTCGTCGCCGGGGGGCTGGACGTCGTGGTGGGCGTACAGGGTGACCGTCGGGGCCCCCTCCGGCCCGTCGATAGGCCCGATGACGGCGGGGCGGCCGCCCTCGCGGACCACTGCCACGTCCAGTCCCTCGGCCCGCAGCAGCACGGCGACGGCCTCGGCGCTCTCGTCCACGCGCCGCTGGTCGAAGGCGTCGAGTGACACGCTCGGGATGCGGACGAGGGCCTCCAGGTCGGCACGCACCTGCGGCATCAGTGCGCCCACCCGTCCGGCGATGTCGCAGATCTGGTCCGGGGAGAGCACGTCACTGGTCACGGCCGCGACCTTATCGCCACCGGGGCACCAGGCCCGTCCCGCCCGCAGCGGCGACGATGTCCCGGCAAGCCCGGTGGGCGGCATACAGTGGGCGCGTGTTCGGACGCAAGAAGACGGTGGACGCGCCGCTGGCCGACGCGAGCGCCGCGCACTCCGCGCGGCCCGGCGCGAAGAACCGCCCCACCCCGAAGCGGCGCCAGCAGGAGGCGGCCAACAAGCGGCCCCTCGTGGTGACCGACCGCAAGGCTGCCGCACAGACCGACAAGCTGCGCCGGCGCGAGCAGATGGCCAGGCAGCGCGCGGCCATGGTGACCGGCAACGACGCCCACCTGCCGGCGCGGGACAAGGGCCCCGAGCGCCGGTTCATCCGCGACTACGTCGACGCCCGCTGGAGCGTGGGCGAGTTCATGCTGCCGGTCATGCTCCTCGTGCTGCTGCTCTCGTTCGTTCGGCAGTCCTGGGCGCTGCTGGTCGTCTTCGCCGCTGTGTACGGCCTCATCGCCGTCGCCGTGATCGACTCCATCCTCATGTGGCGACGCATCAAGAGCCGGGTCGCCGAGAAGTACGGCGCGGACCGGGTGCCTGCCGGCGGCGCGATGTATGCCGTGATGCGCAGCTTCCAGATGCGGCGCACCCGCATGCCCAAGCCGCAGGTCACCCGCGGGCAGAGTCCCGGCTGACCGCCCCGGGGGCTGGCCTCACTCCGAGGGCTGCAGGCTCATCGGCCCGTAGACCAGGGTGTCTCCCTGCCGCAGGTTGACCGCGTCGACGCCGGCAGCGAGCAGGGCGGCCCACTCCGCCCCGAGGTAGCTCTCCGCCTCCGACTGGGTGGGAAACGCCGGGTCCGGCAGGTCAGCCGCGCTCAGGTGTGAGCCCTGCCCGTCGAGCAGCTCCCACGTCCAGTCACCGCCCGTGCCGTCACCCATGCCAGCACTGTAGCTGAGCCGGGCACCGTCGCTGACGACCCCTCGAGAACCCCCTCAGTGGCGAACCTGGACCTGGACGAACGGGGGCCGGACCACGGTCGCCCCGAGGGCTCGCCCCCTGACGTCCACCAGCACCTCGTCACCCTCGGAGACGTTCGGGGCGAGCAGCGCCAGCGCGATCCCCTGCCTGAGCGTCGGCGAGTACGTGCCGGAGGTGACCTCCCCGACCGGCTCGCCGCCGCGCGTGACGGCGCAGTGCGGCCGCGGGATCCCCCGTCCGCCGACGAGCAGGCCGCGGGACAGGCGCGTCGGGCCGGCCGCCTTCTCCCGCAGGAGCGCGTCCCGTCCCCAGAACGCGTCCTTCTTCCATCCGACCGCCCAGCCCGCCCGGGCCTGCACCGGGGAGATGTCGAGCGACAGGTCCTGCCCGTGCAGGGGGTAGCCCATCTCGGTCCGCAGCGTGTCGCGGGCGCCGAGGCCGCACGGCATACCCCCGAGGGGTCCCATCGCGGCGACGAGGGCGTCCCACAGGGCCGGGGCGTCCTCCCATCGCGGCAGGAGCTCGTAGCCGCGTTCGCCGGTGTAGCCGGTCCGGCACACGGTGACCGGGCGGCCATGCCAGCTCGCCTCGGAGAAGCTCATGTAGTCATGGCCGGTCGGCAGCCCGACGGCCTCCAGGACCTCGTCGCTGCGCGGACCCTGGACCGCGAGCACCCCGAAGTCCCCGTGCCGGCCGCGGACCTCGAGCCCCTCGGGAGCCGCCGCCGCGAGCCGGCGGACGACCTCGGCCGTGTTGGCGGCGTTGGGGATGAGGAAGACGTCGTCCCCGGACCGCAGGTAGGCGATGAGGTCGTCGACCACGCCCCCGGACTCGTCGCAGCACATGGTGTACTGCGCCCGGCCCGGGCCGATCCGGCCCAGGTCGTTCGTGAAGCACGTGTTGACGAAGTCCACCGCCCCCGGCCCGCGGACACTGGCCTTGCCGAGGTGGCTGACGTCGAAGAGGCCGACCCGCTCCCGCACCGCGGTGTGCTCCGCGACGACTCCCCCGCCCGGGTACTCGATCGGCATGTCCCAGCCGCCGAAGTCGGCCATCTTGGCCCCGAGCGCGACGTGTCCCCCGTGCAGCGGTGAGGTCCTCAGGGCGCTCGTCATGCGGCACACGCTAGTCCTGGGACGCGGGACCCCCGGCGCGGCCCGATATGCTCGCCGCCTCCTGCCGGCCGCACCGCCGCGGCCAGCCCGGAGCCCAGCCGGGAGCCCAGCCGGTACCCAGCCGGCGACCGTGCCGACCCGAAGGAACCGCATCCGTGCCCCCTGCCGCCCCCACCCTGACCGTCACCGACCGTCCGGCCGCCGAGCTCAGGGTCGACGCCCTCGTCGTCCCCATCCACGCGGCCCCGGGCGGCGCCGCGCTCGCGGCGGGACACGGCCTGCCGCGCCGCGCCAGCGCCCACCTCAGCTCCGCCATCGCCAGCCTGCGGCTCACCGGCGCCCTCGAGGAGCTGACCCCCCTCGCCGCCGTCCCCGGCGTCGCGGCCGAAACGGTCGTCCTGGCAGGTCTCGGTGACGGATCCGGCCGGTCCTTCGACCCCGAGGCGGTCCGCCGCGGGATCGGCGCCGCGACCCGCTCCCTGTCCGGCCGCGCCAGGGTGGCGGTGTGCGTCCCCGGGGGATCCACCCCCGCGTCGGTCGCCGCCGCCGCCGAGGGCGCCGGACTCGGCGGGTATGCCGTGACCGGGCGCCGCGGCTCCTCGACCGCCCCGGCGGCGGTCGGGGCGGTCACCATCGTGTCCGGCTCGGCCCGGGACCCCGCTGTCCGCAGGGCGGTCAGGCGGGCCTCGTCCCTCGCCGCCGCCACGGCATACTGCCGCGACCTGGTCAACACCCCCCCGAACCTGCTGTACCCGCAGACCTTCGTGGAGTCGGTCCGGGACCGGGCCCGGGGCACTGCGGTGACCGTGCGGGTGATGGACGAGAAGGCGCTGGCCCGGGGCGGTTTCGGCGGCATCATCGGCGTCGGCCAGGGCTCGGTGCGACCGCCCCGGATCGCGACGATGAGCTACTCCCCCGTCGGCGCCGCAGCCTCGATCGCCTTCGTCGGCAAGGGGATCACCTTTGACTCCGGCGGCCTGTGCATCAAGAGTCCCGCGGCGATGCGGACGATGAAGCAGGACATGGCCGGGGCAGCCGCGGTGGCGGCCGCGGTCCTCGCCATCGCCGAGCTCGGCGTCCCGGTCGCCGTCACCGGCTACCTCGCGCTCGCCGAGAACATGCCGGGTGCCAACGCGCAGCGGCCGGGCGACGTGGTCACCATGCGCGGCGGCACGACCGTGGAGATCGTCGACACCGACGCCGAGGGGCGGATGGTCCTCGGTGACGCGCTCGCGCTGGCCAGTGAGAAGCGCCCGAGGGCGATCGTCGACATCGCCACCCTCACCGGAGCGCAGCAGGTCGCCCTCGGCAACCGCATCGGCGCGGTGATGGCCAACGACGACGCGCTGCGCGACACGGTGCGCGCCGCGGCCGACGAGGCGGGTGAGGCGCTGTGGCCCATGCCGCTGCCGGAGCAGCTGCGTGACGGTCTGGAGTCACAGGTCGCGGACCTGGCGCACAAGGGGGACCGGATGGGCGGGATGCTGAGGGCCGGCCTCTTCCTCGGCGAGTTCGTCGGTGTGGTCAACGGCCAGCGGATCCCCTGGGCGCACCTCGACATCGCCGGACCGGCGTTCAACGCGTCCGCCGCACACGGCTACACCCCCACGGGGGGCACCGGCTTCGGGGTCCGCCTCTTGGTGCGCCTGGCGGAGACCTACGCCGGCTGACCGGCTGACGCAGCCGCGCTCGCGGGTCAGCCTCCCGACTTGCGCCGGAACATCTGCTGCGCCTTTGCCGGCCCGTGGGCGTCGTGGACCTTGGCGTGCTCACCGTCGTCGGAGACGTCCTTGCCGCCGTGGGCCCGCTTCCTGTCCAGCGCCTCGCGGAACTTGGCCTTCATCTCCTCGGACGGACCGGTCTTCTTCGCCTTGCCTGGCATGGGTCCTCCTGCGTGGGGGTGAGCGGCACCGGCCCCCACAGTGTCACCCTCGACGGCATACCCGCCAGTCAGCGCGCGGCGGGCGCGGCGCTACCCGCGCTTGCGCTGCCGGGAGTTCCACACCCGCATCCGGTTAGGGTAACCGGTGAGGTTGACGTCGTAGACGGGGATCTGCAGGGACTGGGCGAGCTCGAACGCCGTCCGTCGCGAGCCGAGCGCCCGCCGCGTCCACTCGCCGTCCGTCGCGATGAGGATGACGCTGACGGCCGTGACGTTCGTCGCCGGCTC
>JBPCOG010000183.1:0-2095 GCA_051000455.1 Lapillicoccus sp.
GGCCTTCTGCGGCCCGTAGAACACGACCTGGGTCAGGAGGCTCATCAGCAGGAGCCCGACAAGCCCGAGATTGACGACCGGCCACGGCCGCTCCCGGCTTGGGGCCTCGAGCCGGCCGAGTGCCATCAGGGCCCGCACGGACTCCACACCCGCGACGGTGATCGGGACGATCGCGACCAGCCGTTGCGGGAGGCGCAGGTTCATCGCGAACATCACCAGGAGGATGAGACAGAACATCGTCAGCGAGTAGGTCGCGCTTCGACGCTGCCGTTGGGTGACGCGCTGGCTCACCGTGCTCTCACCCCTCCCGTTGCCTCGTTGGTGCAGGTCCATCTTCCCCGATGTCAACGAGCGGTGCGACTGCGAGGTGCCCGGGACGGCCCGGGACACGGCCGGCCCGTCGCCGGCGCGGGCCATCGGATAACGTTGCTGCGCGTGACGGCAAGCCCCGGGGACGTCCCCTCGCCCCCGCAGGCGCGCGCCGTCGTCGTCCTCGTGTCCGGGGCCGGCACCAACCTGCAGGCACTGCTCGACGCAGCGGCGGACCCGGCATACGGGGTCCGCGTCGCTGCCGTGGGCGCCGACCGGGACGGCACCGAGGGCATCCAGCGCGCTCGCCGTGCGGGCATCCCCACCTTCGTATGCCGGGTCGAGGACTTCCCCACCCGCGCCGACTGGGATGCCGCGCTGGCGAAGGAGGTGGCTCGCCACGAGCCGGTGCTCGTCGTGTCGGCCGGTTTCATGAGGCTCGCCGGCGCTGCCTTCCTCGATCGGTTCGCCGGGCGCTTCGTCAACACGCACCCGGCGCTGCTGCCGTCGTTTCCGGGCAGGCACGGTGCCCGGGACGCACTGGCGCACGGCGTCAAGGTCACCGGGTGCACGCTCTTCGTCGTCGACGCCGGCCTGGACACCGGACCGATCGTCGCGCAGCGGGCCGTGCCGGTCGAGACGGGCGACACCGCGGAGTCGCTGCACGCGCGGATCAAGGCCGTCGAGCGCCGGATGCTCGTCGAGTACGTCGGCCGGATGGTCCGCGAAGGGTTCACCGTCACCGACCGGGAGGTCACCATGGCTGTGCGGGAGAGCGCCACCGAGCCCGGGGGGGCCGAGCGGCGGGCCGCCGAGGCGCCGGGTGGCGAGGAGGGGTCCGCCGACGGGCGACGGCCGGTGCGGCGAGCGCTCGTCTCCGTCCATGACAAGACCGGCCTCGCCGACCTCGCGCGGGCGCTGGACGGCGCGGGCGTCGCCATCGTCTCGACCGGCTCGACAGCTCGGGTCATCGCCGCGGCTGGTGTCCCGGTGACCCCGGTCGAGGAGCTGACCGGCTTCCCCGAGTGCCTCGACGGCCGCGTCAAGACCCTGCACCCCAGGGTCCATGCCGGCATCCTCGCCGACACCCGCAACCCCGAGCACGTGCGCCAGCTCGGGGACCTCGGGGTCGAGCCGTTCGACCTCGTGGTGAGCAACCTCTACCCATTCCGGGACACGGTGGCGTCCGGAGCGTCCCCCCAGGAGTGCATCGAGCAGATCGACATCGGCGGCCCCTCGATGGTGCGTGCGGCGGCCAAGAACCATGCGAGCGTCGCCATCGTCACCAGCCCCGCGGCATACCCGCTCGTCGTGCAGTCAGTCAGGGCCGGCGGGTTCACCCTCGATGAGCGCAGGACCCTGGCGGCACGGGCGTTCGCCGACACGGCGACCTACGACAACGCGGTGGCGAGCTGGATGGGCACGGTGGTCGCCGACACCTCGGCCGGCACGGGGTTCCCGGAGTGGACGGGTGCGACGTTCGAGCGGGCGGCCGTCCTGCGCTACGGGGAGAACCCGCACCAGCGCGCGGCCCTCTACACCAGCTGGCGCCCCGGCGTCGCCCATGCCGACCAGCTGCACGGCAAGGAGATGTCCTACAACAACTACGTCGACGCCGACGCTGCCGTCAGGGCCGCTCACGACCACGGCGACCGCGCGACGGTGGCGATCATCAAGCATGCGAACCCGTGCGGGATCGCGGTGGGGCCGGACGTCGCCGAGGCGCACCGGCGCGCCCACGCGTGCGACCCGACGTCGGCCTTCGGGGGCGTCATCGCCACCAACC
>JBPCOG010000093.1:0-2061 GCA_051000455.1 Lapillicoccus sp.
GGCCTGTTCGAGGAGCACGACTTCCACGACTTCAAGATCTCGGTCAAGCACAACGACCCCGTCGTCATGGTCCGCGCGTACGAGCTGCTCGCCGAGCGCGGGGACTGGCCGCTGCACCTGGGGGTCACCGAGGCCGGTCCGGCGTTCCAGGGGACCATCAAGTCCTCGGTCGCGTTCGGGGCGTTGCTCGCCAAGGGCATCGGCGACACCATCCGGGTGTCGCTGTCGGCGCCTCCCGTCGAGGAGGTCAAGGTCGGCAACCAGATCCTCCAGTCGCTCAACCTGCGCCCACGCAAGCTCGAGATCGTGTCCTGCCCGTCCTGCGGCCGCGCCCAGGTCGACGTCTACACACTGGCCGACGAGGTGACGGCCGGCCTCGAGGGGCTCGAGGTGCCCCTGCGGGTCGCCGTCATGGGGTGCGTCGTCAATGGCCCGGGGGAGGCGCGGGAAGCCGATCTCGGCGTGGCGAGCGGCAATGGCAAGGGCCAGATCTTCGTCCGGGGCGAGGTCATCAAGACCGTGCCCGAGTCACAGATCGTCGAGACGCTCATCGAGGAGGCCATGCGTCTCGCCGAGAAGATGGGCTCCGCCGACCAGGCCGAGGAGCAGCGTGGTTCCGCCAGGCCCACCGTCACGGTGAGCTGACCGCTCTCGGCGGGGTCCGTGCCTGTCAGGTTGACCGGTGGTCGACAGCACCGACCCGGACCGGCAGGCTAGGCCCGTGCTCCGCACCCGTTCGTCCGTGCGCGCCTTGTCGGTCGTGGACCGTGACGAGGCGCTGGCACTGTGTGCCAGGGACCCGGCAGGCAACGTGTTCGTCGCCTCGCGGATCGAGGACGGCGCCCTGTCCTCCCACCCTGGTTCGCTGCTCGGCTACCGGGTGGACGGCAGCCTGGCGGGGATGTGCTGGGCATCGGCGAACATCGTGCCCGTCGAGTGTGACGACGACGCGATCGAGGCGGTCGCCGCCCGGATCCGTCGCTGGCGCCGCCAAGCGGCCTCGCTCTTCGGCCTGTCTGCGCAGGTCGAGGGGCTGTGGCGGCACCTGAGCCCGTCGTGGGGACCGCCGAGGTCGGTCCGTGCGAGCCAGCCCCTCATGTCGACGTCGACCCGCCCGTCGGCACTCGGCATCGCGTCCGACCCGAACGTGCGCGTGGCACGGGTGGACGAGGTGGACATCGTCCTTCCGGCCGCAGCCGCGATGTTCACCGACGAGATCGGCTACCCGCCGTACAGCGGCTCGTCGAGGGGTTACCGCAGCCTCATCGAGGGCCTGGTCCGGCAGGGACACACATTCCTCTGGAGGGTGGGGGACGAGGTGCTCTTCAAGGCGGACGTGGGCTCGGTGGCCCTCGGGGCCGCCCAGATCCAGGGCGTGTGGCTCGCCCCCCGGCTGCGCGGCCAAGGGCGGTCGGTGTCGCTTATGGCGGCCGCGACCGAGCTGGTCATGGACACCGTCGCCCCGCAGGCGACCCTCTACGTCAACGACTTCAACCACCCCGCCCGGGCCGTCTACCGGACCCTCGGGTTCACGGAGGTGGGCACCTTCACCACGGTGTTGTTGTGACCACGTCGGCGGCGCTGGCACGCCTTCGTCACCTCGCGCGGGTCCTCACGCGGCTCCCCGGGCTGCGTGGTGATGCTCATCGCGTCAGCACCCCTTCCAGCCGCGGCTACGGTATCGCGACCCGACCATGATTCTCGTGCCCGAGCCCGGTGAGGGGCACCGGTTTCGCGGCGTCGGGCTGTCACAACCCGGTAACGACATGCCCTTCCGGGTGCCCGTCGCGCGGCCGCCTCGAACGGTGCCCTCTGTCGTGGGTCGGCCGCGGGAGGAGCGGGAGCCGGCGGCTGGTTGGATTGCCCTATGGCACCCACCGGCCGGACCGGCGCACCCCGGCCGCCCTACGATCGGCCGCCCCACGACCGGCTGACCCACGACGGGGTGGCACTCGCGGCGCTGTTCGTCGTGTCCGGCGTCGGACACCTGGTCAGGCCGCAGGTCTTCGAGCGGATCGTCCCGCGGGGGCTTCCCGGCGCGCGGGCGCTGGTCTACATCTC
>JBPCOG010000454.1:0-15580 GCA_051000455.1 Lapillicoccus sp.
CCGCGTCGGCGCGCGGGACGGCGCCCGCGGCTCCGGTGACGAGCACGGCGGCCGAGAGCACTGCCACACTGCTGCGGGAGAGGTACGAACGAAGGATCACTTGACGCTCCTCGGTGGGTTTGCCGCCTCGGGCGCGGTGGCGTCCGTCAACGGCATCAGGTCAACCTCTCGCAACCTACACGGCCGCAGGCCGCCCCACGACCCGAGATGGGTCAGTTCTTGCCAATCCGCTGTGAGCGGGCCCACGCGAGGCTCCGGTCCGTCGGCGGACCCACGCCGGCGGGGTGTCCTACCCCCCCGAGACGGCCAGCTCCGCCTCGGCGACCGCCTCGGCGCAGGACTGGTCCATCTCCCGGGAGGTGAGCCAGCCCTCCGGCAGGGCCACCCGGCGTGACGAGCCGGCCCGGCCCCGTTGACCCTCGGCGGGGTCGCCGGGCCACGGCGCGTCCAAGTCCAGCCCGGCCAGCAGCTCGTCCATCGCTGCCATCGAGCCGACCAGCGCCAGCGAGTGCCGCACGCTCGAGCCGGCGGGGAAGCCCTTGAGGTACCAGGCGACGTGCTTGCGGATGTCGCGGCAGGCCCGCTCCTCGTCCCCGTAGAAGTCGACGAGGTATGCCGTGTGCGTGCGCAGGGTCTCGCTCACCTCACCGAGGCAGGGGCGCACCCGCTCCGAACGGCCGGCGAAGGCCGTAGCGAGGTCCGTGAACAGCCACGGCCGGCCGAGGCACCCGCGGCCGACGACGACACCGTCGCAGTCGGTCTCCGCCACCATGCGCAGTGCGTCTTCGGCCGACCAGATGTCACCGTTGCCGAGGACGGGGATCGAGCGCACCGTCTCCTTCAGGGCCCGGATCGCGGACCAGTCCGCAGCGCCGGAGTAGGCCTGGGCGGCCGTGCGGGCGTGCAGCGCGACGGCCGCCACCCCTTCCTCCTCCGCGATGCGACCGGCCTCGAGGAAGGTGAGGTGGTCGTCGTCGATGCCGGTGCGCATCTTCACGGTGACCGGCACGGCATACCTGCCTGCCTCCCGGACGGCTCCGGCGACGATGGCGCGGAACAGTCCCCGCTTCCACGGCAGGGCCGCCCCCCCACCCCTGCGGGTGACCTTGGGGACCGGGCACCCGAAGTTGAGGTCGACGTGGTCGGCGCGGTCCTCGCTGACGAGCATCCGGACGGCGGCCGCGACGGTGCCGGGGTCGACGCCATAGAGCTGGATCGAGCGGGGGCTCTCCTGCGGGTCGTGCTCGATGAGGCGCATCGTCTCCGGGGTGCGCTCGAGCAGGGCCCGGGAGGTGATCATCTCGCTGACGTACAGCGAGGTGGCTCCGCTCGCCGCCGACGAGCCGCTCCGGTCGGAGTCGCGGGACTCGCGGCACAGCCGGCGGAAGGCACGGTTGGTGATGCCTGCCATCGGCGCGAGGACGACCGGGGACCCGATGGTGTGCCGGCCGATCCGCAGCGGCGGCAGCACGGCGGTCGGCGCGGTCGGCCGGGTCGGCGGGGTCGGCGAACTCCCGGCCCGCGTGGTGGGCTCAGTGGCAAGCGTGGTCATGGCCGGACCATTGTCCCATCCCCCGGCGGCCGACCGGCTCGAGTCGGTCCCGCGCCCGAGTCGACGGTGCCGGCGCCGTGCTGTCAGACCTCGCGGTCGAGCCGGGTCCTCATGAGCACGAGGGCACGCCCGGCCGCCCGGCGCACGACCGGCTCGGGATCGCCGCAGGCGGTGTGCAGTGCTGTGGCGTGCTCGGCCTCCCCGATGGCGCCGACGGCCCGCGCCGCGGCAGCGCGGACCCGGGGCACCTCGTCGTCGGTGGCCAGCCGGGCGCACCGCTCGGCCGCTGCCCCGACCTCGTGCCGCGCGCACGCCTTGGCGCACATCTCGCGCAGCCGCCAGGCCGGGTCGTCGAGGCCGCCCACGACGGCGGGCGCGGCGAGGTCGTCCCAGGCATGGAGCGGCGTGCGTGCCGCCCAGGTCCGGGGCCAGTGCTCGAGGCCGCGCTCGTGCAGGTCCGGGCGGGTCCACCACTGCCTCCCGTGCCGCCCGCCCAGCCATGCCGGGTCCGGTCGACCCGGTTCGTCGTATGCCGCGCGGCCGGTGATGAGGTCGGCGCACCACTGCGCCAGCTCGGGGCCACCCAGGGCCTGGGACGAGCCCCGGCCCGCCGCGCCGGGGTGGCGTCGAGGAAGTCGGCTGCGCTCGCGGCCACGTGCGCCCCTCTCGTCGGGAGCCGTCAGTCCCGGGCGCGTAGCCGCTCGGCCATCGCCGGGATGATGCGCTGGCCGTAGGCACGCAGGACCTCGTCCTGGGCGTCGTGCTGGAGGTAGACCGCGAACTGGTCGACCCCCAGGTCCTGCAGCTCGCAAAGCCTGGCCAGGTGCTGCTCGACCGTGCCGACGAGGCAGAACCGGTCGACGACCTCGTCGGGGACGAACGCGGTGTGCGCACCGCCGGCCCGGCCGTGCTCGTTGTAGTCGTAGCCCTCCCGCCCGGCGATGTAGTCGGTCAGCGCGCGGGGGATGCTCGCCCCGTCGGTGCCGTACCGCGCGACGATGTCGGCGACGTGGTTCCCGACCATCCCGCCGAACCAGCGGCACTGGTCGTAGGCGTGCTGCTGCTGGGCCGGCGACCCGTCGGTGACGTATGCCGGCGCCGCGAGGCAGATCGTCACGTCCCCGGGCTCCCGACCGGCCCCGACGGCGCTCCTGCGCACGGCGTCGATGCTCCACTCGGCGATGGTCGGGTCGGCCAGCTGCAGGATGAACCCGTCGGCGCTCTCGCCCGCGACCGCGAGGACCTTGGGCCCGTATGCCGCCACCCACACGGGGGTGCGTGACGCCGGGTTCCACGCCAGGCGCATGGCGCTGCCCCGGTACTCGACCTCCCTGCCGTTGGCCAGACCCCCGATCACCGAGATCGCCTCGCGCAGCTGTGCCACCGTGGCCGGTCGCCCGTTGGTGACCCGCACGGCGGAGTCGCCCCGGCCGATGCCGCAGACGGTCCGGTTGCCGTACATCTCGTTGAGGGTCGCGTAGGTGGAGGCGGTCACCGTCCAGTCGCGGGTCAGCGGGTTGGTGACCATGGGACCGACGGTGATCCTGCGGGTGGCGGCGAGCATGGCGCTGTGGATGACGTACGGCTCCTCCCACAGCAGGTGCGAGTCGAACGTCCAGGCGTGGCTGAAGCCGTAGAGCTCCGCCTGCCGGCACAGCTCGACCACCCGGGCCGCGGGAGGGTCGCACTGCAGGACGACGCCGAAGTCCACCAGCCCTCCCCCGCTGCTCAGCCGAGGTACTGCGACAGGCCCCGGGGCAGGAACCGCCCGTGCCCGGGGCGCCCGAGGTACTTGTTGTCCTGGACGACCACCGAGCCGCGGGACAGCACGGTGTCGACCTTGCCCTGGATCTCGAAGCCCTCCCACGCCGAGTGGTCCATGTTCATGTGGTGGGTCTTGCCGACGCCGATGCTCGTGTGCCCGTTGGGGTCGTACACGACGACGTCCGCGTCTGCGCCGGGCTCGATGACCCCCTTGCGGCCGTAGAGGCCGAACATCCGTGCGGGCGTCGTCGAGCCGAGCTCGACCCACCGCTCGAGGGAGATGTGCCCGTCGACGACACCCTGGTAGAGCAGGTCCAGCCGGTGCTCGACCCCCCCGATCCCGTTGGGGATCTTGGAGAAGTCCCCGATCCCGAGCTCCTTCTGCTCCTTGAGGCAGAACGGGCAGTGGTCGGTGCTGACGACCGCCAGATCTCCCGTGCGCAGGTAGCGCCAGAGCTGGTCCTGGTGGCCCTCCGAGCGGGCCCTCAGGGGGGTGGAGCAGACATACGCCGCGCCCTGGAAGCCGGGCGCCCCGAGGTGCTCCTCGAGGGAGAGGTAGAGGTACTGGGGACACGTCTCCCCGAAGACGTTCAGGCCCTCCCTGCGGGCCGCCGCCAGGGTGGCGACGGCCTGCTTGGCGGACATGTGCACGACGTAGAGGGGGGCGCCGGTGAGCCGGGCCAGCATGATCGCCCGGTGGGTGGCCTCCTCCTCGGTCTCCCATGGCCGGGTCAGGCCGTGGTTGACCGGCGCCGTCTCGCCACGGGCCAAGGCCTGCTGCACGAGGACGTCGATGACGGTGCCGTTCTCGGCGTGCATCATGACGAGCGAGCCGTTCTCGCGGGCCCGTTGCATCGCGCGGAGGATCTGGCCGTCGTCGGACAGGAAGACGCCTGGGTAGGCCATGAAGAGCTTGAAGCTGGTGATGCCCTCCCCGACGAGCTCGTCCATCGCCTTGAGGGCGTCCTCGTCCACCCCCCCGAGGATCTGGTGGAACCCGTAGTCGACCGCGCAGTTCCCGGCTGCCTTGGCGTGCCAGGCCGCCAAGCAGTCCTGGACCCGCTCGCCCGTCCGCTGCACCGCGAAGTCGACGATCGTCGTCGTGCCCCCCCAGGCCGCAGCCCTCGTGCCGGTCTCGAAGGTGTCGCTGGCCGCGGTGCCGCCGAAGGGCAGCTCCATGTGCGTGTGCACGTCGACCCCACCGGGGACGACGTACTTCCCGGTGGCGTCGACCACCACCTCGGCGGCGCCCGCGAGGTCGACACCCAGCGTCGTGTCGCCCGGGGCGACGAGGGCGACCACCCGCTCGCCGTCGATGAGCACGTCGGCCCGGCACCGGCCGCTCGCGCTGAGCACCGTACCGCCGCGGATCAGTGTCGTCATCCGTGCCTCCCCCGGGCTAGGGCCGGACGAGGTCGTCGTAGGCGTCCGGGCGGCGGTCCCGGTAGAAGGCCCACCGCTCCCTGACCTCCAGGAGAAGGTCCATGTCGAGGTCACGGATGACCAGCTCCGGCTTGTGCGGGTCCCCCCTGTCGCCGACGTACTTGCCCTGCGGGTCCACGAAGTAGGACTGGCCGTAGAAGTCGTTGTCGCCCAGTGCCTCGGTGCCGACCCGGTTGATCGCGCCGATGTAGTACTCGTTGGCCACGGCGGCCGCCGGCTGCTCGATGTCCCAGAGGTACTCCGAGAGGCTGCGCGAGGTGGCAGAGGGGTTGAAGACGATCTGGGCGCCGTTGAGCCCCAGCGCACGCCACCCCTCGGGGAAGTGGCGGTCGTAGCAGATGTAGACGCCGATCCTGCCGACGGCCGTGTCGAACACGGGGTAGCCGCCGTTGCCCGGGCGGAAGTAGAACTTCTCCCAGAACCCTTTCACGTGGGGGATGTGCTGTTTGCGGAACTTGCCGAGGTAGCTGCCGTCCGCGTCCAGCACGGCGGCCGTGTTGTAGAGGAACCCGGGCTGCTCCTGCTCGTAGACGGGCAGGACCATCACCATCCCCAGCTCCGCGGCGAGTGACTGGAACCGCTGCGTCGTCGGCCCCGGGACCGCTTCCGCGTACTCGTAGAACTTCGTGTCCTGCACCTGGCAGAAGTAGGGGCCGTAGAACAGCTCCTGGAAGCAGATGACCTGCGCCCCCTGCGCGGCGGCGTCCCTGGCGTACTGCTCGTGGGACGCGATCATGGACTCCTTGTCCCCGGTCCACTCCGCCTGCACCAGCGCCGCGCGCACGACCGTCATGTCGACCATCCTTCTCCTCGTGGGTCACGCTCTGCATGCTCGAGCCGCTGGGGCTGTTCCGGTGCGGGGGCCTGTGCGGCCCGGTCTGGCGCGATGCGGCACAGAACCAGGTAGAGCACGAACGCGACGAGGAAACCGGCGACCCAGTTGTAGTCCCAGAAGAACTTCAGGGCCGGGACCAGCCCGTCCGCGGGGAACGGCCCGCTCTTGCTGCCGGAGGCGTCGACCCGGGAGTATGCGCCGCCGACCCCGATGAGCATGCCGGCGGCCGTGGCGGCCAGCGCCCGCCAGTTCCAGCCCCCCGTGTACCAGTAGCGACCCCCGGCCGTGTAGCACGCGGCCACGTCGATCTGGCGCCGCTTGATGACCCAGTAGTCGGCGATCATCACACCGGCGACCGCCCCGAACAGGCCCCCGTAGAAGTCGAGCCAGACGAAGATGTAGGTATCGGCGCTCTCGAGCAGCCGCCACGGCATGATGAGGACGCCGAGCACACCCGTGACGACACCCCCCACCCGCCTGTTGACCAGCCGGGGGAACACGTTGGCGAAGTCGTAGGAGGGCGAGACGACGTTGGCCGCCACGTTGACCGCCAGCGTCGCGACCACGACGGTGACGACCCCGAACAGCACGACGAGGGTGTTGTCGAAACGGCCGATGAGCTTGGTGGGGTCCCAGATGGTCTCCCCATAGAGGGCGATGCCCCCGGAGGTGATGAGGACCGCGAGGACGGAGAAGAAGGTCATCGTCGTCGGGAGACCGAGGGCCTGGCCGACCGCCTGGCCGCGCTGGGACGCGCTGAACCGGGTGAAGTCCGGGATCGACAGCGACATCGTGGCCCAGAAGGCGATCATGCCCATGAGGCTGGGGAAGAAGACTCGCCAGAACTCGGCGCCCCAGCCGAGCGTGGACGGCTGGCTCAGCAGCGGGCCGAACCCGCCGACCTTGCTGGCGATCCAGACCAGCATGATCACCGCGACGACGAGGACCGCCGGACCCGCCCAGTTCTCGAACCGCCGGATCGCCTCCATGCCCTTCCAGATCAGCGCCATCTGCAGGATCCAGAAGATGGCGAACGAGACCCAGACGGTCCACGGCTGACCCGCGACCGTGCCGGCCTTGGTCCACCAGTCCCCGAGGACCTTGCCGAGCACGACGGCGACGCCCGAGCCACCGAGCCAGGTCTGGATCCCGAACCAGCCGCAGGCGATGAACGCTCGCAGCAGGGCCCCGAGGTTGGCCCCGCGCACGCCGTAGATCGAGCGGAGGAAGACCGCGAAGGGGATGCCGTACCTCGTCCCGGCGTGCGCGTTGAACAGCATCGGGACCAGCACCACGCAGTTGGCCACGGCGATGACGAGCACCGCCTGGACCCAGTTCATGCCGAGGGCGATCAGGCCGGCGGCCAGGGCCCAGGTCGCGAGGTTGTGGGACATCCCGATCCACAGCGCCATATAGTTGTACGTCGTCCAGGTCCGCTGCTCCCGCGGGACGGGGGCCAGGTCCTCGTTGTAGTAGGGACCGGAGACGAGGTCGGGGCCCAGCCTGGTGTCGACGCGCCCGTCCGGGAACTCGACCACGCTGGTCCTCGTGGCGGTGTCGGTCATCTCAGGCACCCTCCTGCCGTGGTCGCGACGGGCGACGGCCAATGCCGACACAGTACGGGCCGGCGACCCCCCTCACAATGACGCCGTTCAGCAGCAGCCGAGCAGGCGACCGGCGAGGTAGGACTGCACCTGGTCGAGGCCGACCCGCTCCTGTGCCATCGAGTCCCGCTCGCGGACCGTCACGGCCTGGTCCTCGAGGGTGTCGAAGTCGACGGTGATGCAGAACGGCGTGCCCACCTCGTCCTGGCGCCGGTAGCGCTTGCCGATGGCGCCGGCGTCGTCGAAGTCGACGTTCCAGTGCCGGCGCAGGACGGCGGCGAGGTCCTTGGCCTTGGGCGTGAGGTCGGCGTTGCGGGAGAGGGGCAGCACAGCGGCCTTGACCGGGGACAGGCGCGGGTCGAGGCGCAGCACGACGCGCTTGTCGACCCCGCCCTTGGTGTTCGGCGCCTCGTCCTCGGCGTAGGCGTCGACGAGGAAGGTCATCAGCGACCTGGACAGGCCGGCGGCCGGCTCGATGACGTAGGGCGTGTAGCGCTCCCCGGTCGCCTGGTCGAAGAAGGACAGGTCCTGGCCGGAGTGCTCGGAGTGGGTGGACAGGTCGAAGTCGGTGCGGTTCGCGACCCCCTCGAGCTCACCCCACTCGGAGCCGGCGAAGCGGAAGCGGTACTCGATGTCGACGGTCCGCTTCGAGTAGTGCGACAGCTTCTCCTTGGGGTGCTCGAAGTGGCGCAGGTTCTCGGCCCTGATCCCGAGGTCGACGTACCACCGGGTCCGCTCGTCGATCCAGTACTGGTGCCACTGCTCGTCCTCGCCGGGCTTGACGAAGAACTCCATCTCCATCTGCTCGAACTCCCGGGTCCGGAAGATGAAGTTGCCCGGCGTGATCTCGTTGCGGAAGCTCTTGCCGGTCTGGGCGATCCCGAACGGCGGCTTCCGGCGCGAGGAGTTCATGACGTTGAGGAAGTTGACGAAGATGCCCTGGGCGGTCTCGGGCCGCAGGTAGTGCAGGCCGGAGTCGTCCTCGATGACGCCGAGGTAGGTCTTGAGCATCATGTTGAAGTCCCGCGGCGGCGTCCACGCGCCGCGCGTGCCGCAGTTGGGGCAGACGATGTCCGACAGCCGCACGGAGTCGGGGTCGAGCGCGTCCCCCTTGGCCCGTCTCTTCTCGGCATACGCCTCCTGCAGGTGGTCGGCCCGGAACCGCCGGTGGCAGGACTGGCACTCGGTGAGCGGGTCGGTGAACACGCCGACGTGGCCAGAGGCGACCCAGGTCTGGCGAGGCAGGATGATCGATGAGTCGAGGCCGACGACGTCGTCTCGGCCGGTCACCATCGACTTCCACCACTGGCGCCTGATGTTGTCCTTGAGCTCGACGCCGAGCGGGCCGTAGTCCCACGCGGAGCGCGTCCCGCCGTAGATCTCACCCGACGGGAAGACGAAGCCCCTGCGCTTGCAGAGGCTGACGACGGTGTCCACGGTCGAGGTCGCTGCTCCCATGCGGCATACCGTATCGGCCCCGCGCGGCTGCCCCAGCCTTCGCCACCCACGAGAACGGCGCCCCCGAGAACGGCGCCCACGGTATGCCGGGTGCCCGGCACTCTCGCGCCGCCTGGCGTAGCCTGTGCGGTCGTGAGCCTGAGCTTCCGCTCCCGGGTGGAGCACAGATCCGCGCCGGCGGTGGAGCGGCTCAACGCGCTGCCCCGGGTAGTGCCGTTCCTCGGCCTGCTCGCGCTGATGGTCCCCGGGATCTTCCTCCCCCGGGTCGGGTTCCTCGCCACCGGGGCGGTCGGGCTCTTCGTCTGCTGGCTGCTCTTCCTCACCTGGCCGCGTCTCACGCCTCCGGAGAAGCTCCTGCGACTCGCCGTGCTGCTGCTCGTCACCGCGCTCACCGTCGTCCAGGCGTTCCCGCGCGGCTGAATTCCGATATTGACAATCATTCTCATTTAGGCGAGAGTGGCCGCCATGAGACCGAGGCCGGCCCGGAACGTCCCGAGCGGGACCGCGGCGGCGGTGCTCCTCGCCACCACCCTCGCCACGGCTCTCGCCGCCTGCTCCGCCGCTCCCCCCTCCGCGGGCGGCGCCGGCAGCCGGGACGCCGCCCCGATGCCGGTCGCCGCCTCGTTCTACCCCCTACAGTTCGCGGCGGAGCAGGTCGGCGGACACCACGTGCAGGTCACCGGCCTGACCAAGGCGGGCGTCGAGCCGCACGACCTCGAGCTGACACCCAAGGACGTCGCGGCGGTCTCCTCGGCCCGGGTGGTCGTCTACGCGAAGGGCTTCCAGCCGGCGGTCGACGCCGCGGTGGCCCAGCAGGCGGGCGACGCCGGCCTCGACGTGGCCCCGGTGGCGCGCCTGGACCTGCCGTCCCCGAGCGCGGAGGCGGGCGCGGTTGCCCCCAGCGGGCCTGACCCGCACTTCTGGCTCGACCCTCAGCGCTATGCCCAGGTCGCCACCGCGATCGGGGCCCGGTTCGCGACGGCGGACCCGGCCCACTCGGCGGACTACGCGACGAACACGAAGGCCTTCGTCGAGGCCCTCACCACGCTCGACACGCAGCTGAGGCAGGGGACGGCGAGCTGCCAGACCAAGGAGCTGGTCACCAGCCATGCGGCCTTCGGCTACCTGTCCCAGCGGTACGGCTTCACCCAGGTCGCCATCGCCGGCCTCTCTCCCGACACCGAGCCCTCGGCGGCCAAGCTGGCGGAGGTGGCCGACTACGTCCGGGCCCACGGGATCACCACCATCTACGCCGAGACCCTCGTGGAGCCCGCCTTCGCCGAGACGGTCGCGAAGAGCACCGGTGCCACGGTGGCGACGCTGGACCCCGTCGAGGGCCTGACCGACAGGTCCGCGGGCAAGGACTACCTTGAGGTCATGCGTGCCAACCTGACCGCCCTGCGTGCGGGACAGCGGTGCCAGTGACGGCACCGCCCCCGCTCGGCGGACTCGGGAGCCGGGACGGTCCCCCCCTCGTCTCGCTGCGCGCGGCTGCCTTCGGGTATGCCGAGCGCGCGGTCGTGTCCGGGGTGAACCTCGACATCCGGGCCGGTGAGGTCGTCGCGGTCCTCGGCCCCAACGGCTCGGGCAAGTCGACGCTGGTCCGGGGGGTGCTCGGCCTGAACGACCACCTCGGCGGCGAAGTCGAGCTCTTCGGTGTCCCGCGGCAGCGGTTCCGTGACCACCCGCGCCTTGGCTACGTCCCGCAGCGGCACACCCTGTCCGCGTCGGTGCGGGCGACTGTCGAGGAGATCGTCGCGACCGGCCGGCTGGCCAGGCAGTCGTGGCTGGCCCGCCAGTCGGGCACCGACCGGCAGGTCATCGCGCGCTCCCTGGAGCTCGTCGGCCTCCGCGACCGGGGTCGCGCCGACGTCAGCACCCTCTCGGGGGGCCAGCAGCGGCGGGTCCTCATCGCCCGTGCCCTCGCCTCCCAGCCGGAGGTGCTGCTCATGGACGAGCCGACAGCCGGGGTCGACACGGCCAGCCAGCACGTCCTCGCCGAGGTGCTCGCCCGTCTGGCGGCGGAGGGGGTGACGATGATCATCGTCACCCACGAGATCGAGGCCTTCGCGGACCTCGTCACCCGGGTCGTGCTCATCGACGCGGGCACGGTGCGCTTCGACGGTCCCCGCTCCGGGCTGGAGGCGCGCAACACCGGCTTCTGGCACGAGCACGACAGCCACCACCACGACGACGAGCTGCGGGTCGACCTCGCCTCGTTCCCCGGGGCGTCGACGTCCGGGCCGCTGGACCGGCGCCGAGGCAGCCGCCGTGGCTGACCTGCTCGCCTACGACTTCATGCAGCGCGCGCTCCTCGCCGCGGTCATGGTCGGCCTCGTGGCCCCCCTCGTCGGGGTCTTCCTCGTCCAGCGCCGGCTCTCGCTCATCGGGGACGGCATGGGCCACGTCGCCCTGGCCGGCGTCGCCGTCGGCCTGCTCACCCGGGTCTCCCCGGTCCGGACCGCACTCGTCGCGGCCGTCCTCGCCGCCGTCGTCATCGAGCTGATCCGCGCCCGTGGTCGCACCAGCGGTGACGTCGCGCTGGCCATCATCTTCTACGGGGGCATCGCGGCCGGTGTCGTCATCATCAGCAAGTCATCGCAGGGCACGCCGGCGAACCTCACGGCATACCTCTTCGGTGCCATCACGACGGTGCAGCCCAGCGAGCTGTGGGTCTTCGCCGGGCTGGGACTGGTCGTCATGGGCGGGACGTGGGTGCTGCGCCCCCGGCTCTTCGCGGTCGCCAACGACGAGGAGTACGCCCGGGCCAGCGGGATGCCCGTGCTGGCGCTCAACATCACCCTCGGCGTCCTCACCGCGGTGACCGTGGTCATCTCGATGCGGGTCGTCGGCCTGCTGCTCATCAGCGCCCTGATGATCGTGCCCAACGCCGCTGCCCAGCTGTTGGGCAGCAGCTTCAGGTCGGCCATCCGCTGGGCGATGGCGGTCGGGCTCCTGTCGGCGGTGGGCGGCGTGCTCGTCTCGTATGCCGCGGACACCCCCTCGGGGGGCACGATCGTCCTCATCGCCATCGGCTTCTTCCTGCTCGCCGCGGTCGGGGACGCGGTCGCCGGCCGCCTCCGGGCGAGGCGGCACGCCCGGGCCGAGCTGCACGAGCACGAGCACGGCCCCGGCTGCGGGCACCCCGCGATGGCGCACGGCGACCACGTCGACTACCTGCACGGCGGCCACCGGCACGCGGCGCACGAGGGCCACTACGACGAGCACCGCGACCAGCGCGCGGGCCCGGGGCCGGAGGGGACGGCCGAGCACGCCCATGCGAGCGGCGAGGGGCCCCGGTGAAGGTCCAGGCCCCCCGGCGCACCACCAGGCAGCAGGCCGCGGTCGCGGCCGTGCTGCAGGACCGCGACGACTTCACCTCGGCCCAGGACCTGCACGCGCGGCTGCGGGCCGCGGGGAGCCCGGTCGGGCTCGCGACCGTGTACCGGACGCTGCAGACCATGGCCGCCGACGGCGAGGTCGACATGCTGCGCACCGACGACGGCGAGGCGGTCTACCGCCAGTGCAGCACCGGCCACCACCACCACCTCGTGTGCCGCAGGTGCGGCAGGACCGTCGAGGTCGAGGGGCCCGCCGTGGAGAGGTGGGCCGAGCGGGTCAGCGCCGAGCACGGGTTCACCGACGTCCGGCACGTGCTGGAGATCGTCGGGACCTGCGCCGGGTGCTCTGCCTGAGCGGGCGTCACCGCGGGCGTCAGGTGGTGCGGGACTCGAGCAGGCGCAGCCACACCTCGCTCATCGTCGGGTAGGACGGCACGGCGTGCCAGAGCTGGTCGAGGGTGACCCCGCCGACGATGGCGACGGTTGCCGCGTGGACGATCTCGGCGACACCCGGGCCGACGAAGGTCGCCCCCAGCAGGGTCGAGCGGCGCCGGTCGACGACGAGCATGGCGCGGCCGGTGTAGCCGTCCTGGTGCAGCACCGCCCCAGCGACCGAGCTGAGCTCACAGGTCAGCGTCTCCACCTCGTGTCCTGCGTCCCGGGCGGCGCTCTCGGTCAGTCCGACGCTGGCGACCTGCGGGTCAGTGAAGGTCACCTGGGGCACCATGCCGTGGTCGGCGAGATCACGCAAACGCCTCCCAACCGGGCGTTTCCCCTCGGCCAGCGCAGCGATCACGGCGCCGGCGGCGCGGGCCTGGTACTTGCCCATGTGGGTCAGCAGGGAGCGGCCGTTGAGGTCACCCACGGCATACAGCCAGCCACCGCGCACCCCCTCGACCTGGAGGCGGTCGTTCGTGGGCAGGTAGCCCTTCGCCGAGCGGACCCGCTCGGCCAGGCCGACCGAGCCCAGCCCGAGCCCGTCGCTCGAGGGGGTGCGGCCGGTCGCCGCGACGACCTCGTCGACGACGACCCGGCGCCGGCCCAGGTGCAGCGTCACCTCGCCCCCGTGGACGTGGCCGACCCCCGTCGGGCGGGGCGCAGCACGCCGGACCCGGTCCACCGAGGTGCTCGCGAGGACCGTTGCCCCGTGCTCCTCGAGTGAGGCCTGCACCATCGCTCCAGCGAAGGGCTCCACCCGTGCGAGGAGCGAGCCGCCGACGTTGACCAGGGTGAGCTCCTCGACGCCGAGCGCGAGCAGCCACGTGGCCGCCTCGCAGGCAACGACGCCACCGCCGATGATGGCCACCCGGCGCGGCACCTCGTGGAGGTTGGTGACGTCGCGCGAGGTCCACGGCAGCGCCTCACGAAGCCCCGGGGTGTCGGGCACCGACGCCGTCGTCCCGGTCGCCAGCACGACGGCGTGCCTGGCATGCAGGACGCGCGTCGCCCCCCCGTCGGCCTGCACCTCGACGGCTCTCGCGCCCGCCAGGCGGCCGCGTCCGCGGACCACGTCGATACCGGCTCCGCGGGCCCACTTGACCTGGGAGCTGTCGTCGAGGTGGGAGGTGAAGTCGTCACGCCGGGCCAACAGCGCCCTGACGTCGATCCCCCTGGAGCTGACCCGGCTGGCGACACCGGGCAGGTGCCGCGCCGACTCGAGGACCTCGACCGGACGCAGCAGCGCCTTGCTCGGCATGCACGCCCAGTACGAGCACTCGCCCCCGACCAGCTCGGCCTCGACGATGACGGCCGTGCGGTCGCTGCCCCTGATGCCGTAGTCGGCGGCGTTCTCCCCCGCCGGGCCGCCGCCGACGACGATGACGTCCCACGTGTCCTTTTCGCTCATGCACCGAGGTTAGGCCGTGGCTCGCCGGCAGCGGTGGGCCCCTCGGCCGGAGGGTCCGCGCTGCGGTCCACCGCGCCGCCGTACCGGCGGTCCCGGGCAGCGTAGGTCTCGACCGCCCGCCACAGGTGGCGCCGGTCGAAGTCCGGCCACAGCGTGTCGAGGAAGACCATCTCCGCGTAGGCCGACTGCCACAGCAGGAAGTTCGAGGTCCGCTGCTCACCGGACGAGCGGATGAACAGGTCGACGTCGGGCATCGTCGGGTCGTCGAGGAACTGGCCGATCGTCTGCTCGTCGATCGAGTCCGGACTGAGCCGGCCCTCCTTGACCTGCGTGGCGATCCGCCGGACCGCGTCGGCGACCTCGCCGCGGCCGCCGTAGTTGACGCACATCGTCAGGGTCATGACCTCGTTGTCGCGGGTCATCTCCTGCGCGACCTCGAGCTCGTGGACCACGGAGCGCCACAGGCGCGGACGGCGACCGACCCACCGCACCCGGACCCCCCACTGGTCCAGCAGGTCCCGGCGGCGCCGGATGACGTCACGGTTGAACCCCATGAGGAACCGGACCTCCTCCGGGGAGCGCTTCCAGTTCTCGGTCGAGAAGGCGTAGGCCGACAGGCGCTTCACGCCGATCTCGATGGCTCCGGCGCAGACGTCGAGCAGGGAGGCCTCGCCCGCCTCGTGTCCCCTGGTGCGCGGCAACCCGCGGGCGTTCGCCCACCGCCCGTTGCCGTCCATGACGATGGCGACGTGGTTCGGGACGAGGTGGCGGGGCACCGCAGGAGGCGTGAGCCCCTCGGGGTGCGCGAAGGGGCGCAGCACCGGCTTGGTCATACCGGCTCTCGCTCCACGAGGCGCAGCGAGCGCACGCCGCGCTCGAGGTGCCAATGGAGGAAGGCGGCGACCAGCCCGCTGCCCTCCCGGCGGTGCTGCAGCAGCGCGGCGTCCGGGACCACCCAGTCGCCGCTGAGCAGGGCCGCGAGCATCGCGATCGTCTGCGGCGCCGGCGCCGCGGACCCGGGCGGACGGCATACCGGGCACACCGTGCCCCCCGCAGCGATGTTGAACGCCGGGTGCGGGCCCGGGGACCCGCACTTGGCGCAGTCGAGGAAGCTCGGCGCCCAGCCGGCGATGGCGAGCGAGCGCAGCAGGTAGGCGTCGAGGACGAGGGCGGCCTCGTGCTCCCCGCCGCCGAGCGAGCGGAGCGCGCCGGCGAGCAGGAGGTACTGCTGGGTGGCCGGCTCGTGCTCCTCGGTCAGGCGCTCGGCCGTCTCGACCATCGCCGTGGCGGCCGTGTATGCCGTGTAGTCGCGGCAGATCGTCCCGCCGTGCGGCGCGAGGGTCTCGGCCTGGGTGACCGTGTCGAGGTTGCGCCCCTCGTAGCACTGGACGTCGACGACCATGAACGGCTCGAGCCGCGCGCCGAACCTGGACCGGGTGCGGCGCACTCCCTTCGCGACGGCCCGGACCCGGCCACGGCCACGGGTCAGCAGGGTGATGATGCGGTCCGCCTCACCGAGCTTCTGGGTGCGCAGGACGATCGCCTCGTCGCGGTAGAGGGGCATGGCGCCATTCTCACCCACCCGCCGGGTGCGCGCCGGTCCAGCCGCGGCAGCCCGCGTGCCGACTCGCACAGGTGTTCGACACTGCGCTATCATCGCTCATGCCCTTCGCGCTGCAGGCGTCCCTGCTCGACGTGGCGGACCAGCCCTCGCTACGGCCACTGGCCGGCGCCGTC